>JAFWQX010000007.1 GCA_017508875.1 Clostridia bacterium
AGGAGTGGCACACGATTTCGAATTTGGGCAATTTGTGTGCCAAAAATTTCTCGTTTTTGTGGGGGGGATAGGAGAGGCGTGGCACACGATCTTCAATTTGGGCAATTTGTGTGCCAAAGTTATCTGGCGCCCGGTCGAGAGACGGCGCCCGCATGGCACACAAAACCTCGATTTTACCGCTGCGGTTGCTCCGTACGGCCCCAGCTCTGCCTTTTTCCAATTGCGGCCGTATCGGCGAAGAAGGTCGTACGGCCGCATTCCTTCTTTGCCCTATTTGCGGCCGTCTAAATGAGCAATTCGCACGGCCGCAACTCTGTCTTTTTTCATTTGCGGCCGTATTGGCGAAGAAGGTCGTACGGCCGCATTCCTTCTTTGCCCTATTTGCGGCCGTATAAATGAACAACAAGGCCGCTTCGCCTTAACTCTGAACTCTGGACGTCCCTTTCCCCAACAAATAATTATGTTGTTTTATAGAAAATAATATGATAAAATGAAAGTGTGTCGCAGAAAGGTACCCACGGAACATCCGGGAGGAACATTTTGCGCTTTTAATACCAAAGATAAACCCGCCTGAGGCAGGATAATTGAAAGGTGATCATAATTGGATAAATACGTTATAGAAGGCGGCGTCCCGCTTAAAGGCGAAGTATTTGTGAGCGGAAGCAAAAACGCTGCAGTAGGGATATTGCCCGCGGTGCTGCTGGCGGATACACCGTGCACTATAGAAAATCTTCCTGATATCGTTGACGTCAGGCTGATGATAGAAATATTGGAGAAAATAGGCGTCGAGTGCGTATGGACCGATTCGGAGACGGTAAGGCTTGATCCGCGCGGCGTAAAATCTTCTTCTGCTCTTTACGACGTCGTCAGCAGGCTCAGAGGTTCGTATTATCTTATGGGCGCACTGCTCGGCAGGTTCGGCCAGATGGAGGTCTCCCTCCCCGGCGGCTGCAATCTCGGCGCGAGGCCGATCGACCAGCATCTTAAAGGATTCCAGGCCCTTGGCGTCGATATTAACACCCAGTTCGGCGCGGTTAAAGGCGTTGCTAAAGATGAATCCGGAAAGCTTATCGGAGCGAACATCTACCTCGATATAGCATCCGTAGGCGCTACGATAAACCTTATGCTCGCCGCGGTAAAGGCCTCAGGGCAGACTGTTATAGAAAACTGCGCGAAAGAGCCGCACGTCGTTGACGTTGCAAACTTTCTTAACGCCATGGGCGCAAACGTCCGCGGCGCCGGTACTGATATCATAAAGATCAACGGAGTTCCGTCGATGCCCGGCGGGATCACATATTCTATTATCCCCGATCAGATCGAAGCAGGAACGTTCATGGTTGCCGCCGCAGTCACGGGCGGAGACGTCACGGTAAAAAATCTTATACCGCGACATCAGGAATCATTGACCGCAAAACTCGAAGAAATGAACGTGGGCGTAGAAGAAGGCGAAGACTGGATCCGCGTTTTCAAAAAGGACGTCATCAATGCCGCAAACGTTACCACTCAGGTATACCCCGGCTTCCCTACCGATATGCAGCCGCAGATCTCCGTGCTTCTGACACTGGCACAGGGAACGAGCCAGGTCACCGAAAGCGTCACCGGATTCAGATTCCAGTATACGGAAGAGCTCAGGCGTATGGGCGCCGATATTATGGTCAACGGTAAGACCGCAACCATCAAAGGTATCGAAGGGCTTAAAGGCGCTCAGCTGCGCTGCCCCGACCTGCGCGCCGGTGCCGCACTCGTTATCGCCGGACTCGCCGCCGAAGGACTCACGGAACTTCAGAATATATATTGTGTTGACCGCGGGTACGTCAGGTTCGAAGAAAAACTCAGAGGACTCGGGGCGCATATTGCCCGCATCCGCGATTCGGAAGCTCAGATCTAAATGTTAAAATTTTGCACTTTATTCAGCGGAAGCAGCGGAAATTCAGCTTTCATCGGCAACGATACTGCGAAACTGCTGGTCGATGCAGGTGTGACCGCGAAATCGATCGAGCACGAACTCGCTCTTATTGACGAAGATCCGCGCGACATCGACGTCATACTTATTACCCACGAACATATCGATCACGTCAGAGGCGCCGGCGTCCTCGCAAGGCGCTACGGTATGAAAATTGCCGTAAACAGGCGCACGTGGTACGCGATGGCTGCGGAAGTTGGAAAGGTCGATCCGGCTCAGCTTATTTTTACGGACGAATTAAACGGTTCGCTCACGGTGGGCGGGCTCGAGATCGTGCCTTTCCCTATTTCGCACGACGCCGCGGATCCCGTAGGCTATTCGATTTCGGACAGGAGGCATAAGATCACCGTCGCGACAGATACCGGCTATCTTTCCCCCGCTCTGCATGATTATTGTTCAGGAAGCAGCGCTGTGCTCATTGAAGCCAACCACGACCTGGATATGCTTGAGCACGGACCGTACCCGAAGTCGCTGATCGCGCGTATACGCGGCAAACGCGGACATATGTGCAACGAGCTCTGCGGAGAGTTTGCGGCGGAGCTGGCCGAAAGCGGTACGCGGGCAATAATAATCGGCCATCTTAGCAACGAGAACAATCTCCCGGAACTCGCCTATGAAACGGTGCGGCGGACAATGGAAGAGGCGGGCGTTAAGGTCGTTGACCACGGCGACGTCATACCTCCCGATTTCTTCAGCAGGCGCGACGCTGACGGCGTGAACGGCGCAGCGGTCCCGCAGACCGGCCTCGTCGTTGCCCCGCGCTACAGTCACAGCAAGGTTATTTTATTATGATCAAATTCATTCTGATATGCGTTGGAAAGCTAAAAGAAGAGTATACAAAAAAGGCGCTCGCGGATTATTGCACGCGCCTTTCGAAATACGGTAAAACTGACGTAGTCGAGGTACCGGAATCGGATATTGAAGGCGAAGGAGAAGCGCTGCTTAAAAAGATCCCGGACCGGTCGTACGTTATCGCACTCGATCTTCACGGCAGGATGATGGATTCGGAAAGCTTTGCGTCGCTTTTAGCCGCTAAAACGGTCGAGGGTTATTCGCATTTTGCTTTTGTAATAGGAGGCAGCGACGGTATCGCTAAAGCTGTTAAAGACAGATCCGACCTTAGGCTGTGCCTCTCCCCTATGACGTTTACTCACCAGATGACGCGCGTGATCATCGCCGAACAGATATACAGGGCAATGAAAATAAACGCCGGAGAAACATATCACAAATGACCGTTTCCCCGGCATAATTCAATTTTTATTCTTCTTCACGGCATAATTCAGTTTTTATTCATCCGGCTCCGGCCGTCGTTCTCAGATCCTGAACGTCAGGCATTCGAGGCCTTCCGCCAAAAGCGGCTGCATCGCTGCTTTCGCTTCGCTCTCTTTTTTGAAAATACAGATGAAAGACGATCCGCTGCCGGACATAAGTACGTTCAGAGCGCCAATGTTTCCAAGCCGCGTTTTTAAGCGGCTGAGTTCGTTTTTGAGCGAGAAGGCAGGTATCTCGAGCACGTTTTTAAGACCGGAGGCGAAAGCGGCATTGTCCCCCGCGTTAAGCGCTTCGAGGAGCTTTACGGTATCAGGCCTTGCCTCCGGATCGATCGAAAGCGTGTCGTATTTACGGTATACTTCCCACGTATCCATCCCGAATCCGGGCCAGCAAAGCAGGATCGCGAGGCCTTCGGGCGCAGGCAGTTTTTCTACTATTTCTCCGGTACCGGTCACGAGCGCAGTACCTCCCGTGATCATGAACGGCACGTCCGAGCCAAGTTTTGCACCTATTTCCGCCATGCGCGCGTCATCAAGTCCGAGCTCAAAGTGCGTATTAAAAGCTTTTATGACCGCCGCGCAGTCCGCCGAACTTCCGCCCAGTCCTCCGCCTACCGGTATGCGCTTTTTAATGTTAATGCTGATATCCTCATGCGCTCCTAAAATGTGCGGAAACGTTTTCAGCATAAGTTCCGCCGCTTTATATGCGGTATTTCTTGAATCGGAAGGCAGACCTCGCACGTCGGTCGTAAGCGTTATAGGCAGTCTGTACGGAAGCACTACGTTCTTCGGAGGCGTCCCTCCCTTTACGGTCGAAGTGACGACTACGCTGTCGCTTACGGGGACTGTCTGCATTATAGTTTCGAGCAGATGATAGCGTCTGGCGTCCAGCCCCTTTATATCGAGCGACAGATTGATCTTCCCGTATGCCTCAATTTCAGTTCTTTTATAAGTTTTACCGGCCATATTGTCCTCGTCAACAAATAATTACAGTTTAATAATACGCGCTTTTGCGGTCAAAAGTTACAGGTTTTCAACGTCGAGCCCTTCGCACCTGTCGAGCGCGTCCTTGTACGCCACGACGCATATCGACCCTTCTTCGCAGAAGCGGTCAATAATATCAGCGAATCTGTTAAGGTCTTCCCACGTTGTCATCAGCCCTTCCCTGCGCACCTTGCGAAGCAGTTCGGGAGTGATGCCGCTGAACCAGTTGCTGTCTCCCGCGCTGCCCATCTGGCGCGGCGACATGAGAGGCTCGGTCAACGTCGAGATGATATATTTGTCCAGTGATACGCCTGAATTCCGGAGCGAACGCAGATACGCCGAAATGCCTTTATTGACTTCGAGCGACGCGTCAGGAGAAGGATCGCGGTACGTATACGTAAACATGTTTCCGTCGTAGCGGACAGCGATACCGGCGCCGTAAGCGCCTCCCTGCACTCTGACTTTGTTCCAAAGATAATCGAGCGAAACGATCTGAGCGGCCACCGGCATCGTGCCGTCAAACGGAACGCCCACGTCGTTAACGTTGTAGCCCTGTACCGCGAAGCCGATCTGCGCCGGTATCGGGAGCCCCTGCTTTTGCGATACTGCAGAAACGAACGAGGCGCTTTCAGGGCAGTTTCCGGCGCCGGTTTCCGCTGAATTTTTCGGGAACAGATCGATGACCGTTCCCGCGTCGGGGCATTCCGTTCCCGTAAGACCTATGACCAGTCTGTCCTGAGTCAGGCGGTCCTTTAATTTAGCGAAAACAGTTCTGAGCTCTTTTACGCGCTCGTCGAAATCTTCGGCAAGGCTGTGAGAATAAAGGATCATTGACCTGCCCGCGACTGCCTCGGCGATCGCGCCCGACGAAGAATAATGCGAAAGCACCTGGGTGATCCCCAGACCGTTTCCGGAATATACCGGCATTTGTTTGACCGACTCGTCATTCTGAAGCGCGATCTCCCTGATCTTATCCGCATCATCAAAAGAAGTATTGAGAAGTATTTCCGCGACGAGCGCGGCCGCATCGGCGAATCCGTTCTTCAGAGCGCCGAAAGACACTGCCAGATGTGCTCTGCCGCGCCGTTCCTCTCCGGGAATACTCTTCGCGTCGATCCATACCTGGAAACGCCCCAGCTTCTTATTTATCTCCTTGCGCAAAGTAAGCGCATCGTACTTTTCAGTCGATAAAGTCCCGTAGTACTGGTCCGCTCTCGAGAGCACGGTTAATTCTTCCAGCGTAAGATCCGATATATTGAAATACAGATTTGCATAGTAAATGCCGTTGGAGGGGATCCGGTGATCGAGCACCGTAACGCCGTTATAGTCGCGCTCATCCGTGGGAATTATGAAGGGCTGCGTTTCAACTTCCGAAAGATCGAGCACGGGAATAGTCGCGATCGCCTCCTGACTGTCAGGCGTCTGCTGCCACAGCGAAAGCTTTTCGTTGAGCTTTCGGTTCTCCTCGCGGTCTTCAGCCGTCCAGCTTTTTGCGACAGCCTCAAGCCGTTCGTTTTCTTCGGCTCTTAATCTGTCTCCCTCGCCGTAATCCGGAAGCGCCAGCAAACTGACCAGCCCCTGCCCGCCGTCAAACATTTCTTTAACGAGTTCCTCGAAGCCTCCCTCGTCCATCATCTTTCTCAGGGCCGCAAAGTCCTCGTCGTATTCCATATACCTGAGCGGGTCTCCGCCGTGGAGCCAGCCGGTAAGCCCGGACAGCGCGCGTCTCAGCGCCCTCGGCTCCTCCTGTTCACGGACCCTGAACTCGTATCTCGATATTGACGCCTGAAGAAGGTCACGGTCAATGCCTTCCTCTGCGATCTTGGCCGCCGCGTCGCAGATCAGTTTTTTCAGCTCCTCTGCCTTTCCGTCAACGACGTTCCGGCACGATATGAACGTATACGGCTGAAGCTCGATGCTGTCCGTGTACATCCATATATCCTGCGCGAGGCCCGATTCGAGGACCCTGCTCTTCAGCGGCGAAGAATTGCTCCCGAGCAGCACTTCCGAGACAACGCCCGCGGCCATGCACTTTAACTTATCCTCCCACGTGCCGATGATGCGGCTCAGGGCAAGTATTCCCCTGTTCTCGATCGGTTCCGTTTCGGACAGCTCATATTTGATCGTAGCGCTGCGGGTCTCGCTTTTAGAGTATGCGGGATCGGGTATTTTTTCGCCGCGGTCAAAGCGTGATAGGTAGCTGTCAATGAGCCCGAGCGTCTTTTCGAGCGGCACGGCGCCGTCGATATATATTCTCGAATTCGAAGGATGGTAGTATTTTTTATACGTGTCAATGAACTTTTCATACGTCAGTTCAGGGATATGTTCCGGATCGCCGCCGGAATTCACGCCGTACGGAGAACCCGGGAAAAGCAGCGAGATGATCGTCTCAGACATCAGGTCGTCAACGTCCGAAAGCGCCCCTTTCATTTCGTTGAACACTACGCCTTTGTACGAAAGTCCACCGTTTTCGTCCTGCTCGATGTGACGCCCTTCCTGATAGAAAATATTAGGATTCGTGAGGATAGCCGGGTCGAATACCGCGTCGAGGTACACTTCGGTCAGGTTCAGAAAGTCTTTCTCGTTCCTGCTCGATACCGGATAGACCGTCTTATCCTGATACGTCATTGCATTCAGGAAAGTGTTCATCGAACTCTTCAAAAGCTCGACGAACGGTTCTTTTACGGGAAATTTACCAGACCCGCATAGCACGGAATGCTCAAGGATGTGGAACACGCCCGTGCTGTCTTCCGGAAGCGTTTTGAAAGCGACGCAAAACAGCTTATTCTCTTCGTTATTGTCGCAGAAAGCCAGCTCCGCGCCGGTCTTTTCATGTTCAAATTCTATAAAACTTCCGCCCGTCTCTTTGCTCTTTCGCACGCGTACGACGCGGAATCCGCATATTGTCTCACCAATCTGGAATATTCTGCCGTCTTTCATATGCTTTCCTTTTCCTTTCGTCACCGTATTAATGATCGGATCCGCTGCTTCGGACCGGCCTCACTTCTGTTTGCGCTCTTCGTTTTTAAAGATCACGTCGGCAATGATCGACGCCGCCAGCGCGGAGCCTTTATCGTTCGGGTGCGAGCCGTCCGGATCAAACAGGCTGTCAGGATCTTCGTCTGTATAGAAGCGCGCTCCGACGTCGGCAATAAGTGCGTTATTGTCCTCCGCCGCCTTGTGGTACGCCGCGTTGATTTTCTTGAACATTTCGTCGTGGTCAAGTTTCATGTCGGTGATGAGTTTGCCGCCGCGCTGATACGCCCACGTGCAATAGAACACCGGCGTTGCCCCCATTTCCCGTGCGATCATACAAAGCTTCCTCGAAGCATCGAAAAACTCTTTCGGAAACTCGAACGTGCCGCGGCTGTGCTCCTGGAGCACTATATAATCCCAGTCCTTCTGAGCAAGCAGTGCCGCACATTTTTTCCCGAGGTCGTCGTTCGGGTCGAGCTGCTGCCACAGGCAGGCGCCGCCGCGCAGATTTCCGACGACTTCAGCGCCTGTGAGCTTTGCGAGCTTCTCCGGCATATCGTTAAAGAACGTGTAACTGTTTCCAAGCATAAGTATTTTCATAAGTGATCCCTCCGTACGGATCAGCGGTTTTATTCAGGCGAGGCAATTAAAAGCGCCTTCCGTTTTGCAATATATTCAGATCTTTCGCTATGCGTGCAGCATATAACCGTACTTCCGCCGCACAAAAAGTTTTTTCAGCACCGCACCGTGTGATTTTCAGAACGCTTCTCCTTTTTCAACATTGAACACAAACTCAAACAGATAAATAAAAGGAATAACGCGAAACAGTAACATCGATCACAAACAGTTCCATAATAAAATAAAGTTTGCCGGGGGGCTGACGGATGCCGCCCGATCAGGGGGGCGGCAATGCTTTTCAGGCGCTCAGATGTCTATTTCGAACGTCACGGTAGTGTTGAACAGGTCAAGCGCGTTCTGCAGGGCGGCGAGTTCTTCCGACGTTTTTTCGAAGTCGAGCTGTGCCTGCTTCGGGTCATAGTTCGTCAGGCGGTAGTCAATTATGCTGCCGGACCGCATTCCGTTTTCGCGCGTTTTCGGCAGTCTCCTGCGCATACTGTCGAGCCTGTCTTTTTTGCGCGTAAGCTGCGGCATTCTGATCAGCGCCTGATCGACCGTGATATTGTACCCCGGCAGCTTATTCGACGCGTTGAAGACGTTCAGCGCATGTTTGATTATTAAGATTTTGCGTTCTATATCCTCGAGCTTCAGCTGGGTCTCTTTATAATCATATTCCGGTCTCAGGCTCTCTTCATCCTCGCCCGATGCGACGACAAAAGTGCCTGCCGAATCTTCGTTCGACGTCAATGTCTCGTGTTCTTCGTTCAGTCTGCGCAGCAGCTTGGCTACTTCAGAAGACGTATATTTCATTCAAATCACCCTCCGTTCGGACAATCATTTTGATGGTTGGATTATACATTGCAAAAAAGGCGGTTGTCAATGTGCGAGTTCCGCCTGAAGACCGGTCGGTTCAGGCTATCGCCAGGTTTTTTTCGTCGTCGGCAGAAACTATCTCCTCTACAAACCTGCTTTCTTCTTCGCCGCGCATGCCGCGCCTCAGAGGGCATGAAATGATCAGTTTACGCCTCGCGCGCGTCATTGCCACGTATAAAAGGCGCCGTTCTTCCTCGACGGCGTCCCCCGCCGCCTCGCTGCCGGGCATTTCCCCTTCGAGCACGTCGATCACAATGACCCGGTCGTACTCGAGTCCCTTGGCAGAATGTATCGTTGAAAGCATAACGGAAGGCGCAAAACCGGCCGCGGAAGAGCGGGATAGATTGTCCGAGCGCTCGACGGCATCGAGAAACCTGACCGCCGCGTCGTACGAAACGGAATTGTCCGTCACGAGGCCGAGAAAATCCATCGATACGGAAACGGTCTTGCGGTCGTGCCCTTCTAAACGGCACTGTTCTTCCATACGGTCGGAAAAGCCTTCGCGAATGATGCGCCGGAAAGCGGTCGAAGGCCCGGGGACAATAAATCCGGCTTTTCGTTCTGCTTTCAGCAATTCGTGAAAACCTTCCCGCACCGTGAGCTGCTCCCAGGCGCGTGGACAATTACCGGACGTGGCATATTTTATACCGTTTGCCGTAAAGGCAGCTCTGACAGGCAGCGAGGACACTCCGTTTCTGTATAAAACAGCCAGACTTTCGCCCGCGCCTATCGACGCTAACGCCTCCTGTGCGCATAACATTGCCTGCGCCTTAGCATCGCGCGGAAAAACCATATTGAAGCTGTCCGGAACGTTGTCCGCGGTCGTATAAAGATCCTTAAAAAAACGCTTTTTATTGACGCTTACAAGCGCGGCCGAAGCCTTCACTATCTCCGGTGTAGATCTGAAATTCCGCGTAAGTTCGTACCGGGCGGCGTCAGGATACTCCTCGGCAAAATCGAACAGGCACTGCGGTTCTGCGCCGCGAAAGCCGTATATGCTCTGGTCGTCATCGGCGACGATAAAAATATTCGCGTTTCCGGCGATCAAGCGCAGGACTTCGTATTGTGCGCGCGAAAGATCCTGCGCTTCGTCTACCTGTACGTAATCAAACAGCCCCCGCGCCCATCCGCGTATCTCATCGTTTCCGGTCAATAGTTCGAGGCTCATCAGTACCATGTCGTCAAAGTCGATAAAACCGTTCTCCTTCTTTACCCTGGTGTATTCGCGGACAATATCCGAAAACCGCCTGATCTGGTTCTTCCCCGACGGAGCCTTAGGTCTTTCTTCAGCGCCGCGGCCGCTTCCGTCCTTTTCGCGCCTTAGATAGCCTTTTATGCGCTCGAGCATCGCCTCATCCGGAACGCTGCCGTTGAATTTTTTATAGATGCGTTCGAATATCGAATTCCGCGGCGAATCCTCGCCTTCGATCCTGACGTACCGTATCCCGGTTCGTTTCTCATATTCCGAAATAATATTGTTGCAAAAAGCGTGGACCGTAGAAAACACAGGAATATCGGAAGCATCCGGAGCAAAATCTGCGATCATTGACCCCGCAAGCTTCAGATAACGCTGCTTCATTTCCTCCGCCGCAGCGTTAGTGAAGGTGACGCATAAAAGCCTTGACGGCTCGCACTTATTTGCGGTGATCCTTACCGCCCTGTTTGTGATAACGGTAGTCTTACCGCTGCCCGGCCCGGCAAGTACGAGCGCGGGCCCTTCGTCATGCATTACGGCGGCGATCTGCGCCGGATCCATATTGAAATTCACAGCAATACCTCCCGCGCCCTTTAAAAGAGCGCAAAAAATCAAGCTTCGCCCCGGCATATCCGTTTAAGCGCCTAAAACAGCGCTATCGGCGTGCGCCTCCGGGCTCAGTATTCTTTTCTCCGTATGCGTGTAAGCTTGTTTATAAGCTTCGCAAACGGTTTCTCAATAAGATAAGTTGCTGCGATCGCCGCGGCAAAAGCGGCTAAGACTGCGATAAGAGTATACTTGTACATCCAGGGACGGTTGCCCGCAATATTGGGCAACGTATCGCCTTCCCAGTGAGGGATCTTGTTTGTTTTCAGCTGTACTGCGATCATCTGATGCCAAATGTATAAATTATACGAGATCCCGGCAAGGAAATGCATCGCTTTATTGTCAAATATTTTGCGGAACCATTTTACGGAGAAAATGACGCCGAGGCAGATCAGAAGGTAGAATATCGAGAGAATGAAGCGGCAGGAAAGCTGCCAGCGGAGGTTATTCATTGACCCGGGGCCCTTCTTAAGGATAAAGCGTACGGCCATGAATGACGCTGCGGCAATGACCGTAAAACCGACTCCTGTAAAGCGCTGCCGTTTCATGTTGTTTGCCAGCGACACGAATATCAGCGCCCCCAGCATTCCTGTGGCAAAGACGCTCAGTAATGCGGGCATCTGATTTAAGTGCCACCTGAATTCTCCGTCATCCATCGGCATCACTTTAAATTGAACGTAATAGTACGATATCCCTACCGTTACGAAGTACGTCAGCATCGGTTTTTTACGGAAGCAGAACGCGAGGAACGGGAAGATCAGATAAAATTGCATTTCTACCGCGACTGTCCACAGCGCGCCGTTAAACGGAGTGGAAATGTAAGTCTCGGCGGAGAGGTTCTGGGTAAACGTCAGGTTTGCAAACAGCTGACGCATAAGCGATTCGTCTTTGAAAAACGCACCTGCCGATGCATAGTTTTTGGACGGGATTATGATGAATATCAGATAGATGAGCGTGCAGAAGTAGTACGAAGGCACTATGCGCGCAACGCGTTTGATAAAGAAATTCCTCACTTCGTAGCGATCGGGCAGGCCGGGCTTCTTTTCGCCTTCCACCATATACCTCGCGTACGGCAGGAACAGACAGAAGCCGGTCATCAGGATCATCATATCTACAAAAAACGACCCGTAGCGCTGTATCCAGTCGAATGAAATATTTGGGATACCGAATTTGGCAAGCCATGGCGTCTGTATGTTTATGGTGAGCCACGACTGCTGCCAGAGATGGAAATGCGCGACCGTGAGTATTGCCAAAAAACGTATTCCGTCGAGCGCGCCAACGTATCCGGTAGGGATAACGTCTCCCGGCTTATCGCAGAATACGTTTTTCAGTTTCTGTAAAAACCCGTCAGTCTTCAATATTATGCATTCTCCGTCACATTTTTTCTACGACGTCAACGCCTATCAGCCTGAGCGCCGTTTTTATGCACTGTGCGGTGCATGCGGTCAATTTCAGTCTCGCTTTTCTTAGTTCGTCCTCCGCCTTCATTACGGAGCAGGTGTTGTAGAATTTATTGAACTGCTGGGCAAGGTCCGTCACGTAGCGGGTTACGATGCTCGGTTCGAAACGCTCCCCTGCCTCGCGCACCGTGTCCTGAAGCTTTGTAAGCATCCTTATGAGCGCGTATTCTTCGTCTGAAGTGAGCAGGCTTCCGTCGCCGTTTTCGTAATCTATCCCGAGCTCGTCAGCCTTGGAGAGCACGCTGCGGCCCCTTGCGTACGCGTATTGAACGTACGGCCCGGATTCGCCTTCGAAATCGAGTATATCTTTCCAGGTGAAGATAATATCGCGCTCGCGGCTGCTCTTAAGGAACGTGTAAAGCACGGCGCCGATACCGACCTTCTCGGCCACAAGATCTGCGTTGTCCAGATCTTTGCTCGTCGGGCTCTGAGTTATTATATCTTTCGTCTTTGCGATCGCTTCATTCAGAACGTCTTCGAGCAGAACGACGTCTCCGTGCCTTGTCGACATTGCCTTATCCGGGAAACGCACGTATCCGAAACCGACGTGAACGCAGTCGTCAGCCCATTCGAATCCCATCTTTTTTAGTGCGCCGAATACCTGCTTGAAGTGAAGCGTCTGAGGAGTCCCTACGACGTATATGTTTTTATAAAAATCGTAGTGCCTTTTGCGGTAAATGGCGGCGGCAATATCACGCGTCGCGTAGATCGTTGTCCCGTCCGACTTCAGAATGATGCACGGCGGCATCGACTCGTCGTCATAGCGTACGACCATTGCCCCGTCGCTCTCTTCAAGTATGCCCTTTTCGCGCATTATATCGACAACTTCCGGCATCTTGTCCGTGTAAAAACTTTCTCCGGCGAACGAGTCGAAATTTACGCCGAGCAGCTTGTACATCCTGTTGAATTCTTTGAGGCTGGCGTCAACGAACAGTTTCCACAGCTTCGTGATCTCCGGGTCTCCGTTTTCAAGCGCCCTGAAGTTTGCTCTCGCATCATCTTCGAGCGACGGATCTTTCTCCGCTTCTTCGTGAAAACGCACGTAGATCTTGA
This sequence comes from Clostridia bacterium, assembly GCA_017508875.1. Lineage (GTDB taxonomy): Bacteria > Bacillota > Clostridia > UBA1212 > UBA1255 > UBA1255. Next base: position 13,000 of record JAFWQX010000007.1, read on the forward strand.
GCAGTTCATTGATCGGGTCTTTCATGATCGTTTCTTCGTCGCCCCAGAGCCTGAACGCGGTGATCAGTTTTCCGAACTGCGTCCCCCAGTCGCCGAGGTGGTTTATCCTGACGGTGTTATACCCGAGAAAGTCATAGATACGCGCGATCGAATGGCCGAGCGCGGTAGAAACGAGGTGCCCGATATGGAAAGGTTTCGCAATATTAGGCGAGGAAAATTCCACCAGCACCGTTCTGCCGCTGCCTTCGTCAGATCTGCCGTACGCCTCTCCCAGGCGCGATATTTCGTCTACGGCCGCTTTGGAGATCGCGCTTCTGTCAAGGAAAAAGTTCAGGTAACCTCCTACGGAGACAACTTTATCTATCACGTCGGGAAGTGCGTTTTCTTCTATCTTTTTCAGCAGTTCGTCGGCAATGACCGGCGGCGCTTTTCTCATCACTTTAGCGAGTTTAAAGCACGGAAACGCTATGTCTCCCATCTTTCTGTCGGGAGGGGTCGCAAGTCCGGAAAGTACGGTTTCAATATCGATTTTTTCATCGGCGCCGGCTATGAGCCCGGCAACGATCAGTTTTTCATCCATTTTTCTGTGTTTCCTCTTCTGTTTCTTCTGTATTATCTGCCCCGTTTTCAGCTCCCGGGCGGCGCGCCGTGCATACGAAAAGCCATACCGTAATTATCGCGGCGAATATTATAGCCTGTATCCCGAGGCTGAGCGGAGAAAAAGATATGAACATACATACGCTGCCGGCGACGATCACACCCGCGAGCTCTTTTCTCCTGCAAAGAGCGCAGATGATGCAGGCGAGCATAAGGACACTGAACCACACGATCGTATTCATTGTCCCGCTCTTGTTAAAAAAATTGCCGAATTCCGTAATAAAATCTTTCATATCTCAGCTCCGTTGACAGCCCGAAGAACGTTCACGTGCAGTCCGTCTTTCGCTCTTTTAAACGCGTCAGACGACAATATTTACGATCCTCCCGGGGACTACGATGACCTTCTTAACGGTCCTTCCGTCGATGGCGGCAATAACTTTTTCGTCCGAAAGCGCTATCGCTTCAGTCGCTTTCGCATCCGCGTCGGCGGGAACGGTTATGCGGCCTTTGAGCTTTCCGCAGATCTGCACCGCAAGCTCTATTTCAGCCTTTACAGTAGCTTTTTCGTCAAATTCCGGCCACGTTTCTTCGTATACCATCTTTCCGGACAATGCCAGTCTCTGCCATATTTCTTCGGTGATGTGCGGGGCAACGGGGTTCAGCAGCTTCAGCAGTACCTTAAGGTCTCCGCGAGAGAGCGAACCTTTGGAATAGATCTCGTTGACCAGGCTCATCATGGCCGCGATCGCCGTATTGAATTTCATGCGCTCGTAGTCGTCGGATACTTTTTTGATCGTTTCGTGAAGCACCGCGCGCAGAGGCTCGGATTCGGCTTCGCCGTCCGTTACCATATCCTGCAGTTTCCATACGCGCTCAAGGAATCTGAAGCAGCCTCTCGCGCCGTTCGTTGACCACGGAATAGCCTGATCGAACGCGCCCATGAACATTTCGTAAAGACGGAACGCATCAGCGCCGATCTCTTTTACGATATCGTCGGGGTTGATGACGTTGCCCCTCGATTTGGACATTTTCTCGCCGTTTTCGCCGAGGATCATGCCGTGGGACGTGCGCTTAACGTAAGGCTCCGGGCAAGGCACCGCACCGATGTCGTATAGGAATCTGTGCCAGAATCTCGAGTAGAGCAGGTGGAGCGTCGTATGCTCCATGCCGCCGTTATACCAGTCGACGGGAAGCCAGTATTTCATCGCTTCTTCCGATGCTATCGCATAGTCGCAGTCCGGATCGGTGTATCTGATGAAATACCATGAAGATCCGGCCCACTGAGGCATCGTGTCGGTCTCACGCTTAGCAGGACGTCCGCAGCACGGACAGGTGGTATTCACCCATTCCGTTGCGTTTACCAGAGGCGATTCGCCGCTGTCGGTCTGAGTATATTTTTCCATGTCGGGGAGCTTCAGCGGAAGCTGGTCCTCGGGTACCGGCACCCAGCCGCATTCGGGGCATTTCACCAGCGGAATAGGCTCTCCCCAGTATCTCTGGCGGCTGAACACCCAGTCGCGGAGCTTGAAATTCACCTTGCGGACGCCTTTGCCCTGCTCCGAAAGCCAGTCGATGATCGTTTTCTTGGCCTGGGCAACGGAAAGGCCGTTGAGGAAGCCGGAGTTCACCATTGTCCCCGTCTGGATATCCGTAAATGCCGCTTCTTCGACGTTTCCGCCGGCAACGACTTCGATGATCGGCAGTCCGAATTTTTTCGCGAATTCCCAGTCTCTGTCGTCGTGTGCGGGAACGGCCATGATCGCGCCTGTTCCGTACGAATTAAGTACGTAGTCGGAGATCCACACCGGAATCTCAGTGCCGTTTACGGGGTTTACTGCTTTAATGCCTTCAAGCGCCACGCCCGTCTTCTCTTTCGCGAGCTCGGTGCGCTCGAAATCGCTCTTTTTAGCTGCCTCGGCCTTATATGCTTCGACTTCCGCGTAGTTTGTGATGAATGACTTAAGACGTTCTACGACGGGGTGTTCAGGCGATACTACCATATAAGTGGCTCCGAAAAGCGTATCGGGGCGCGTCGTGTACACCGTAAGCTTCTCGTCGATGGCGGGGAGATAGAAATCAACTTCCGCGCCTTCAGAGCGCCCGATCCAGTTGCGCTGCTGGGTCTTAACTTTTTCTATGAAATCGACGTGGTCAAGTCCGTCGAGCAGTTTCTGTGCGTAATCGGTGATCCTCAGCATCCACTGCGATTTGACTTTGCGGATGACTTCCCCGCCGCAGCGCTCGCAGACACCGTTCACGACTTCTTCGTTGGCCAGTCCGACCTTGCATGACGTACACCAGTTGATCGGCATTTCCGCCTTATATGCGAGGCCTTTTTTGAACAGCTGGAGGAATATCCATTGCGTCCAGTGGTAATAATTCGGATCGGTGGTGTTTACTTCGCGCTTCCAGTCGAACGAGAAGCCGATCATTTTGAGCTGCTTTCTGAATCGGTCAACGTTTGCGGCGGTGACTTTCGCGGGATGCATGTTGTTCTTTATTGCGAAGTTTTCGGTGGGCAATCCGAATGCGTCCCAGCCGATCGGGAACAGTACATTATACCCTTCCATCCTGCGCTTGCGGGCAATTATATCCATCGCGGTGTTTGACCTGGGGTGGCCAACATGCAGTCCGTTTCCGGACGGATACGGGAATTCAATCAGTCCGTAGAATTTCTTTTTGGTATAATCCTTTGATGCTTCAAACGCGCCGCGCTCTTCCCAGATATCCTGCCATTTTTTCTCGATATCCGCCGGTCTGTAATCACCGGCCTTCTTCAAATTATCATTACCCATATATCTTTCCTCCAAAAAATATATCCACCTTTTTTCTTTCGCACGAAATGCGGACCAATTTCGGGGTTCGCACGAGGCCCAACAATTCGTGCTATCATCCGGTTCACGCCATTTGCAATTTACCATTTGCAATTTGCCATTTGCAATTTGCAATTTATCACTGTCTCTCACCCAGCTCCTGGTAAGTCTGCTTCTTCCCGACGTTCTTATACGCCGGCCTTATGATCCTGTTCGTGATCGAAAGCTCCTCGAGCCTGTGCGCGCACCATCCGGAGATCCTTGATATCGCGAACAGCGGCGTATACAGCGCTTTTGGAATGTTGAGCATCGAATAAACGAGCCCGGAGTAAAAGTCAACGTTCGCACAAAGCTGCTTATCGCTGTGACGTATCTCCGCGAACAGCTCCGGCGTAAGTTTTTCTATCCTTTCATGCAGCCTGAATTCCTTCTGAAACTCCGGGCCGGATATTTCCACCAGTTCTCTCGCCTTTTCCTTGAGCAAATGGGCTCTCGGATCGGACAAAGTATAAACTGCGTGGCCGATACCGTAAACGAGACCGGTGTGGTCGTACGCTTCTCCGCGAAGGATCTTAGCGAGGTAATCTTTGAGCTCGCCTTCATCGTCCCAGTTCTTCACGTGCGCCTTTATATCTTCCATCATATTCATGACCTGAAGATTCGCTCCTCCGTGTTTCGGACCTTTCAGCGACCCCACCGCCGCGGCGATCGACGAATAAGTATCAGTTCCGGTGGAAGTAACGACGTGTACAGCAAACGTACTGTTATTACCGCCGCCGTGTTCAGCGTGAATTATCAGGCAAAGGTCAAGTATCTCTGCTTCGAGTTGTGTGTATTTACTGTCCGGCCTGATCATCTGGAGCAGATTTTCCGACGTTGAAAGGCCTCTGGCGGGATTGTGGATATACAGGCTGCGGCCTTCATAATAGTGCGACTTCGCCTGATACGCGTAAGCGGTCATTGTCGGGAACTGAGCTATGAGCCTCACGCACTGACGCATAACGTTCTCAGGCGAAAGATCGTCAGGATTATCGTCATAAGAATACGAAGCGAGCACGCAGCGGGCAAGTTTGTTCATTATATCCGGGCTGGGCGCTTTCATTATCATATCTTCTGCGAATCCGTTAGGAAGCCTGCGGTTATCGTCAAGCATTTCCTTAAAATCCGCAAGCTCCTGCTCCGTGGGCAATTTCCCGCAAAGCAGCAGATAGGTGCATTCTTCAAAGCCGAAGCGCTTCCCTTTCTTACAGCCTTCTACGATCCTGTCGACGTCGATTCCTCTATAGAGCAGGCGCCCTTCTATCGGAGCTTTTTCGTTCTCCGCGATGATGTATCCGCGCACTTCTCCGATGCTGGTAAGGCCGACAAGTACTCCTGATCCGTCCGCGTTTCTAAGGCCCCGCTTAACGTTATAGCGTTCGTAAAGTTCGTTGTCAATATGGTCTGCGCGTACAGCCTGTCCGGCCATTCTGCTAATAATATCCGAATGATCCGGAACGGCTTCTATATCGTTAAGGTTAAGCATCGATTTCACCTCTTTTGAAAAGACACACGACTTTGGCCGTGATATTTTATTTTACAAAAAACGTCCGGGCATGTCAATATTTTCAGGCACTGAAAGCCAAAAAAACCGGGTCAAGTGACCCGGTTCAGAATCGTTATTCCGGTGTGTGAAAAATCAGAACGATTTTTTCTTTACGAAAACAACTGCTGCGCCCATTGCCAGAACGGCGATGACTGCAAACATTGCCAGCGTTCCGTCACCGGTCTGAGGAACAGTTTCAGGCTGTGTCGCGGGCTGAGTAGCCGGCTGTGTCGCGGGTTCTGTTCCGGGCTGCTCTGTTTCCTCGGGAGCCGGGAGGCATTTGATCGTGAAGGACGAATCTCTGTCATGAACAGACGCGCTGTTAAGTTTAACAACGGTACCGTCTTCGAGCTGAGCTACCGCGCAAATGTAATTATCGCCGGTAAGATCCTGCAGCGGCACGTAAATGCAATATCTCTGAATATAACCCATGGTTTCCCATGCGCCGCCCCAGCTGCGGATCGTCGGTTCAAGCGTATCTTCGTTTGCTCCGGTAAATCCGGGGGCGAGCACGATCTCATCGTTTCTCATATAACCGAATCCGATAACAGGCTGCTGGAAATCCACCCAGCCCGAGTAGCCGATGCAGATACCGCTGTATTTAACAGCGTCAAGTGATCCGTCTTCTTCTGCATATGCCTCGGTTGCAGCTCTTCCGCCAAGATCATTATAATTCCAGAAAACGTGGTCGAGGCTCATTCCTACCTGAAGGCTGTCGTCGTAATCGATAACTTTTTCAACCGGTTTGAACGCTACGTTATCGGCATTATTAGCCTTGAATTCGACGTGAGCATTGGGATTTTTAGCGCTGTTGAGTTTAACAACAGTTCCGTCGGCCAGCTTAGCCACAACGCGGAACGTATAAACTCCTGCCTTTACCAGAGGTACGACTACGTTGTATCTTCTTGCGTACTGTCCGCCGGCTTCTTTAACAGCGTCTTCGGTCGTTTCGACAAACGCGCCGTTGAAGATATCAAATACAGGTTCGTCATCATCCACCTGGTATCCGAACATCGTTATCTCCTGTTCAAAACCGATCCAGCCTCTGAATGCGAGAGCATCAAAACTGCTGAGCACGCTTGACGCACTCTGCGTAAGGCCGTTTTCTCCGAAGCCTGCGTACCATCCGTTAAAATCAGTAACAGCTGCCGCAGCTGCAGATTGCCTCGTGGAAACGCAATTTGCAAGCCACTGAATGTCATCAAATGAACATCCGACGACAGTTACGTCGTCAACGTCAACGGTTCCGGCAGCGCTCGCGGGAACGGCGAACATAGCTACTACCATCATTGCTGCTACTAAAACAGCTAAAAACTTTTTCATATTTTACCCTCCTGTTTTTCTATACAGTATTGTACTGTCCTTTATAATTTTAAAACTCTTTATTATAGATGTCAACTATTCTTTCAGCCCCCGAGCTGCTGCCACTTTTCGTTTGCCTGCTGCTGCATTTTCTCAAAAGCGGTCTGCAGATCTACTTTTCCTGAAAGCACGTTGTTCCAGAGCGCCTGCATATTTGTATTGGAGAGAACGCCGGCGACTTCGAAAGGACACTGTACCACGGCGGTGGCCGGACGGGTATTGTCCGTGTAAGCAACGAATGCGCTGTAGTTCTTGTCGCGCCAGATATCGTTTTTGCCCTTCCAGAAATCATCCTCCGCGAGCGACCTTAACAGCGGAACGTCGCCTCCGAGCTGGCTGTGATACGCGCGCTGTCCGTTTTCAGTAAGGAAATAAAGTGCGAGAGCGGCCGCTGCGTCGGGATTTTTAGTTCTGTTATAAACTACATAACCTGTTGCGCCTGCAGAAATAGTGTGATTTTCGAACGCGGGGAACGGGCAGAAATCCCAGTCGACGTTATAATTATCATAAGTTTTCCCGTAAGTGTCGAGAAGCGAGAACGATATACAGTGCTGGAAAGCGATCTGCGTAAAATTGGCTTCGTTAGGAGCGATTTTCGACATTTTTGACGCCAGGTCTCCGGTGAGCGTCTGCTCGGTCGGATACAGCCAGCCTTCCATTACTCCGTCGTACATTTCCTGAATACCGCGCATTACTTCGGTACTGTCGGTAATAGTAATTCTATGCTCTTTGGAGTTTACCCATTCGCCGCCGTAGGCACGGAAAAACATCTGCCAGACAACGTCCCACCACAGTCTTACGGCAAATCCCATCTGCTCTGCGCTGCCGTCGTCACTTATAACGGTAACGCGGCGGCAAAGATCTTTGAATTCGTCCCACGGTGTGGCAACTTTGTTATTGAACGAGATTCCTGCCTCACGGAGCATATCAGCGTTGTACATAAGCGTCGTTAATCCGATGTTTCTGGGCACCATATACAGTCTTCCGTCGTACCTTCCGCAGTCGAGTGCTCCGGTGTAAACGTCGCCCATATTTATATTCATCGGCTTTAAATAACCGTCGAGCGGCATCAGGGCATTATGATTGTAATGGTAATTATTAACGTCGTTTTCGTCGCACCAGAACACGTCGCCAATATCTCCGGATGAGATACGGTTCGGAAACGTTGTCCTGCTCGCACCTTCCACGTGAACGTTCACGTTAGGATATTCACTCATAAACGCGGAAGATATTGCCCTCACACTGGACATCATCTCCTCCGTGAACGATGAATTATCAACTGTAAACAGCACGCGCCCTTTAATATTTAGTTCTTCTGTAGTCAGATCCTGATCGACGTCTCCGGTCTGGATTTCCCGCCTGCCGCAAGAGAACATTCCGGCGATGATAAGGAGGCACATTATAATTCCGAAAATACGAAATAAGTTCTTTTTCATCTTATTTTCATCCTTTCTTCTTTTTGCGCACGCATGCAAAGATGCCTGCGCCCGCGCCGGTAAGGACTAACGCTCCGAGCCCCAGTGCTACAGGAAGGACCGGGAATTTTCCTCCGCCTTTACCGTTTTGAGGTGTATCCGTCGGTTCCGCAAAAGCAGGTTCTTCCGCACCTTCGCACACCAAAACGAGCGCTCTGTACCCGTCTAAGATTATAGAATCGTTATCCGAATACCCGGAAATCTCTCCCGAATAAAGATCGTATGCGTCAAATGTACCGCCGTTTCCGAAAGATACCGCAAACTGCTTTTTTACAGCAGTAGGATTCACTGCCACAACGATCCGGCGCCCGTCTCTTTCGTACGCTGTTGTAAGGATCCCGTCGCTTCCGGAAATGGTGCAGCCGGATCTGTTCAGACCGCTGAGAACCGATTTGAGATTTTCAAACGAACCGCCTTCGGAAAAAACGCTGACGATCGAGTTTTTATATGAGTCGGTTTTCTGAACAAGTTCGGAATTTTTTCCGAGTACGGTCGAGATTTCAGGAAGCGCATCGACCCAGATGAGTCTGCCTCCCGCGGCGGAAAATTCGTTAAGCTTATCGAGGACCGCCGGATCCATTGCCCGAGCAAGCGCCATAACGATCACTGAGTACGAAGTTCTTCCGCAATTGAGCTTTCCGTCTGAGACCGTCCCCGAAAGGATCGACTCGTCGTCAATATAATTATAGTCGCAGCCGGCTTTCAGCATTTCGAGGCACAGCCGGTTATACTGTTCCGATAGTTCGGCGGGCCTGCCTTCGTACGTAGTATTTGCTTTTATTTCTCCCTGCACAGAGGCGATCGGGTAGTAAACGCCTATGCCGGAATTCATTTTCGCTCCTTCAAGCAGCACGTTCAGTCTTCCAACACATTCGTTGAGTTTCCTTGCCTGCGGCGCGTTATACGATTCCTGCGGATTGAGCATTACGAATTTATCAGCCCCGTACATTCTGGTAATGACTGCCCCGGCGAATGACGTGCCGAAAGGATCGGCTTTGAAATGATCATCTGCGATCGCTTCCGGATTGAATTCAACCAGAACGTGCTCTTTATCCGTATTTCTCGCGGAAGAGGAAGCCATTTTTATAGCGACGAAACTTCCGACGTAGGTACCGCTGTTCATGAGCGCTTCGGGACTTACCTGCAGAAGGTCGCACCCGGCGTAACCGGTGCGGTTCATGCATTTAAGAAAATCACCGTACAGCACCACGTGATATGCAAGCTTTTCTTCCAGAAGCAGATGTCCCGAGCCTTTCGTCCCGTTTGCTTCGCACCATTGTGCGATCTGCCCGAAGTAATTTTCGGAAACCAGCTTTGCGACAGTTTCGTAATAATTAACACGTACCGTGAAGTCTTCGTCGCTGTCCCCGCCATATAGAGAATCAATATGGTCAAATATGCTGTAACCGTGCATCTTCTCAAACACTTCCGGTACAGAATCTTCCCACGGGACAAGGTAAACGTCCACCTTCCCTCCCGTATGGATCGGATTGGTCATATTGCTGACAAAAAGGCTCGGTTCGTCAGTAAAAAACGCTTCGACGTTTCCGAACGTTTTTTGGAGTTTTTCTTTATACTTTTCATGCGTGAGCGAAATGAATTTGGCAATTGCTCCTTTGCTCATTACGTTAACGTACGGTCTGCCCTTCTGCCACGGATTTAAGCTGTCGCGCTCTACCCACGCGTCGTATGTGGCAAACACTTCGAGGCTCCATTTTCCGCTCTCGTCAATATCAACGGTCCTATCCGTGAACTTTACTGCTTCGGCGTTTCCGCCGTCCTTTTTCAGCGCGGCATATTTAATCACGGAATATTCGGCAGGCAATTCGAAAACGCTTTTTCCGGAGCCGTTTTTTACGATTTTTGCAAGACCGTACGGTTCATACTCCGGAGCGTCCTCCGTAACCATTCCGTACGCACTGCCGGAAGGCCACTGATATTCGTCGTAGAGCCAAAGCTGCTCCATGCCTTTTTCGAGGCAATATTGAAACGCATCGTCCAGCAGCTTGAATTCGCTTTCGCTCTTCAGATACCTGCTGTTAAAAGAAACGTTGGTAGTGATGCCGCCGTAACCGTAGCCTTCGTAAAGTTTGTCCGAAAGCGTCTTGTACGACGCATCGAAATTGTAAAGCAGTTTCATCATCCGGTACGACGATCCCGGATTTTTAAAGCTGTCGTAAAGCCATTTACCGCTCATATCATTGTCCCCTGTATCCTTTTCGGGAAGGCCCGCGTACGCTCTCGCGCTGTCCGCCGTTTTGAAAAAAGCAACAGATTCGATCACTGCCGTCTCTCCCGCGCTGATCTTCCCGGCCGAGCTGCCGAACGGGTACAGTTTCAACGAATCCTGCCAGGTTCCCGATCGGTCGTTTTTATCAGATATTTTTTGAAGTTCGCCAGACATGTCTGCAACTACCGTCTGCCAGTCGTCCGTATCTGAATACTCGAAACTGCCGTTGAGCTTGCTTTTCCCAAATCCGGCGGAGCAAGTTAACTTCCCGCCGAAATCGCGTCCGGAACACTTAATACGTATCGCTATATACGGATATCTGAGCACTTTTGCGCCCGTATCGGCGAAATTGATCTCAACGCAGGGGCTTCCCTGAACTCTGCCTGTGCTGCCCTCTTTACCCGCAACAAGTGTAAGAAAGCCGTCTTCGAACTTTAAATGGCCCGAAGTATTCACCAGGCAGTCCCAGTCTGTAATATTTTCGAACGAAATATAGTAGTCCGGCAGTTTTTCACCTGAAGCGTTCTGCCCGCCGCTGCCGGCGCTCGCGCGAACACCGGCTCCTGCCGGAAATACGGCAGAAAAAAGCAGCGCTGCCAGAACCGCACAGATCAGGAAGCGAAGTATTGTGTTTCTTTCAGCATGCCTGCTCATCCGGTCAGTTACCCCATTTGTAAAGTCCCGCATACGCTTCCGCTTTTGCTTTGTCATTAAACAACGCAATCGACTCTACGAGTACGGTATAGTCGCTGCTCAGCGTTTCATACTGCGGCTCATTCTCATCGTCATAAGGGTCGAGACGCAATCTCACCAGATCGCCGTTGAGCGTCTCAGGTATCATATATTCAGCTGCCGAAAGATCGAGCACGATGACCTCCCACTGGCCGGGAAGCGCATACGTCCAGGGAACCATCGCCCAGCCGCGGCCGTCGCTCGTGGTAATGTACCTGAGCTGTCCGCCTTTATCGTTCACGTTAGCCTTTACTTTAAGCGCAACGTAACGGAATTCAGAAGCCGAAATCTTAGGATCAAGCGTGATCCACGCGTACGGATCCCATGCATCGGGCGTAAGCAGAACGCCTTCTGTTTCCTGATCGATAACGATGCCGTTTCCGGCCGTCATTTCATCAGCGCCGTATTGAGTAAAATCAAAATAATACTCCGTTCCTATATCATTAAATTCAGGAGCTCCGTCAGGGCGTTCGGTGGGTTTGTGCGTCGGTGCGGCGGTAGCGCCGTCGTCAGGCTTTTCCGTCGGAGGCAGAGGGGTCTTATCAGGATCTTCAGGCCACAGGTACAGTCCGTTATAAGCCTGCGCTTTCTCCGGATCAGTAAACAGCGCAAATGATTCAACGATCAGCGTATAATCGTCAGAAAGCGGCTCCGCGTCAAACTCATCGTCGTAAGGGTCAATGCGAATGCGGGTAAGGTCGCCGTCCATCGTATTGTCGTTCAGCAAAGCGGCAGATGCGAGGTCAAGCACGATCGTTTCCCAACTTCCCGGCGTCTTATAATTGAAGTATAACATCGCCCATCCCCGGTCATCGGTAGAAGTGGCAAACCTGAGCTGTCCGTTTTTATCATTTCTGTTCGCAAGCACACGCACGGCAGCGTAACGGTATTCAGCAGCCGGAAGCGCTTCGTCCAGCAGTATCCATACGTACGGATCGCTGGCCTGAGGGAACACCATCACGCCCTGCTCGTAATTTTCAAGCCCTGCGGCTTCATTTGGGTCAGGCACCAGAAAAGCTTCGCCATATTCGGTAAAATCAAAATATTTATCCGTACCCGGCTCGAGTGCTTCAGGCGTTTTTGCAGGCTCCTTCGTAGCATGTATATCGGTCGGATCAGGCACGTCGGTAACGGCAGGTGCGTCGGTAACGGCGGGCGCGTCGGTAACGGCGGGCGCTTCTGTTGCGGCAGGTTCCTGCGTAGCCGGTTCTTTCGTCGCGTCAGGCTGCTTCGTCGGATCTGCGCTGCTGTTTTTAGTACCGCAGGCGCTAAGAAGCAGAAGTACAAACGCGGCCAGTATCGCAATGACTCTTAAAGAAGACTTTTTCATAAAATTCCCCTCCCTGGATATTGAAAAAGGCAGTTTCGGCAGATCGTTCACGTTCACTCTTTCAATTAATCTGTGCAATGCATTATGTGCAACTCTGCCATTCACTGCCCACATCGGAAAAACCCGAAATAAACAAGTTTTATGATATCAAAAGTATTGCCCGAGCGTCAAGCAAAAAGTCAATATGTACCAAAACAGTATCGTTTTGTGCAAAAAATCAGAGCCTCATTTGTCCGACGCACCGCTTTGCCGCTCCAGCTTCTCCCATTCTCTGG
>JAFWQX010000064.1 GCA_017508875.1 Clostridia bacterium
GAGTTCAGAGTTCAGAGTTCAGAGTTAAGGGTTCAGAGGCGAACCGAGTGATGGCACGAATTTTGGGGTCTCATGCGTTCCCTTCATTAATTCGCATTTCGGTCAAACAAAATTCTTAGCCATTCACTCGGCTTCGCAGAAGTTCAAATGGTGTTTAGGGAGTTCAGAGTTAAGGGAGTTAAGGATTAAGGGTTAACAATAAACCGGCAGCTGACAGCTATAAGCCGGCAGCTGTGAACTGAAGTGTTTTAATTTCTTGTTTTCCAGCTCCCGCTCAGTCGTTTTTTCTGTATTTTGCTCTGTTTTTCGCTTTTGAATCCCAGTAAAGTTCGTTCAGTTTGCGGATCACTTTATCCTTATCCTCTTCGCTGAGACTTCCGCCGGCGAACATCGCTCCGGCGCTGGCGAGCAGATTTTTAACTTCTTTCGCCGCGCTCATGCCGCCGCGCTCGGCAGCCTCCTGAACGTATCTGTCTTCGTCAGAAAACAGGAAATCGACAGACGTATTGAATATCATAGCAAACCTCGAAATGATCTCCGTCTGCTTCGGATAACATCTGCCCTGCTCGTAATTGATTATAGTCCTCTTAGTAACATCGGCAAGCTCAGCGAGCCTCTCCTGAGTATATCCTGCCGAAAGGCGCAAATCTTTAAGTTTCTCTCCGAACGTCATGGTCAATACCTCCGTGCACAATGTTGGTGAAACGAATTTCACCGACATTATGCACCAAATTTCATGCGTTGTCAATCACTTTTTTTGCCCTTTTTGAAAATTTTTCTGAACAGTATACTTCTGAAAAGGATCAGATTCATGATCGCAAAGAACCCTATAAGGATCAGGAGCGTAAGCAGCGGCTTCGTTGCCGCCAGCGTAGCAAGCAGCATCATGGGAAAGCCGAATACGATCGCCGGGAAATTCTGGTAGACCATATTGTCCGCAGCGGGGGTTTTAAAGTCTCCGTCGATCTCGCGCAGCAGTATGACGCCCGTGCTCGCCGTACCGGTCAGCATTCCGTACATCATAAGGAACTGCTCCTGCGGATATTCCGGGAACAGCACTTTTGCCACAAGATAGTTGTAGAAGTAAGTGATGATCATGCCGGTAAGGCCCATTATCAGGATGATGCCCCAGTATTTTTCGAGGAGGCCGAAACGAATTGCCGCGATGCCGGCGACGACCATAATGTCAAAGAAGAAATTGCTCGCGCGCGTCATAAGGAAATTGTCCGTATACTCTTTTTTCACGAGCTTCGCTTTCTTCAGAAGCTTTAGCAGCGCCTTTATCAAAGTTGCGCTCAGTACGCCGATCAGGAAGTTGAATCCGAAAATGACCGATTTCATGCCAGGAAGCAGCGCCCCGAGGCCTGTCATAAGCAGATATGTAATAACGTACGCGGCCGCGATCAGTGCGACCTGGATAGTAAGTTTATCGATGCTTTCGTTCATCGGAAGGTCCTGATCAGCAGCCTGGGCGTGCGCCTCGCCGGAGGTCTTAGCAGCATCCTGAACTTTTACTTTACCTCTGATCTTAAGAATATTCAGGTGGATGACGCCGCCTATCGACGCGCAGATAAAACCGAGCGCAGCAATTGTCAGGCCGAAGCTCTTCCCGCCGGTAAACCCGTAATCATTCTCAAAAATACCGCCGTAGTTGAGCGCCTGGCCCGTTCCCTGCCCGTATCCGAAAGGAAGCAGCACTCCGGAGCCCGGGAAAAAGCCGGTCACTATCATTGCCGCGACAATAGTAATTCCGAGTCCGAATATGCCCTGAAGGATATACGTTGATACGGTCGTAACGCCGGTATTGAATATTTCGGACGTGCGTTTTTTGGTCAATTTACCGCCGGACGGTTTGAATGCGGAGGCAATGAACCCGAGCGCCAGGCAGTGATAAGTGATTACTTCGAGCGCCGCGGTGCCGTTGTTCCCGAAAAGTTCCGTATCGAACATCACGTTGCCCGTGATCAATTTATATATCCACGCCACAAGTATCAGCAATCCTCCTGCGAGCACCGATGTCGGTATGAGAGATTTGCGAAGCAGCGGGATAGATCTTCTAAGAACGTTGGCCGCCAGCAGACTGAGCAGCAGCACGGCGATAATATTAAAACTGCTCCATACGTTAAAGTCCCAGAAATTCTCCATATTCTTCTCCTGTTTTTTTATTGACCGATCTATATTTATAATACATATTCACGTACTTCAAGGCATTGAACCGCTTCCCGCCCCTGATCTGAAGCGTGTTTTTACCGTGGTAGATATTAAGTTTGTTCCTTCCGAGCACTGTCGTCGCGGAAACTTCGCTGAACGGGATCACACTGGCTCCGGCGCCTCCTCCCGACAGTTCTATCCTGTCGCTGAACAATGAAATTTTGACGTCTCTGCCTGTTCTTTCTTTGTTTTTATAGAGATTTACGCGGTAAAGATCCGCTTTATCCCTGAACATCGGTTCGGCAGTATATGCATCCGCTGCGAGTCCTTTTACGAAAGAATTCTGATAATCGTACCACTCGCCGTAAAATTCGAACGGAAAATCAAATCCTTTTCCGGACAGGCGCTTATCCTCGCCGTATTCTACCGTTCTTCCGCACTTCGTACAGGTCACGCAGTTTTTCTCACTTTCAAAAACCGAAAGGCCGCAAAACGGGCAAACGTACGCCGCGCGTTCAATGTATTCCGCCTTTTTCCCTGATATGTATAGCCCTTCCGCCTTCCCTTCATCCACGAACAGACCTTCTTTTATGGCTGTGTATAATTCATCGTCGGAAAGCTGTTCGTATTCCTCAGGCTCGATCACGCGGAAAACGTATGAATGCATACTGCCTTTTCTTACGCATGAACTCCATCTCGGCTCCACGCCGTATCCGCCCTCTATCCTGTATAGCAGTACCGGCAGTTTCAGCTTTCTGACAAAAGGAACTACGGATCTCATTATATAGCACGTCCTGCCGCTGTACGTACGGTTCCCTTCCGGAGCCATCGCGATCGTACCGCCCTCTGAAGCGATCTTAACGCAGGTAAGTACGGCCCTCGCGTCTCCCGTAAACTTTTTTATAGGTACGGGCGCTGCGGCGAATCTCAGCAATTTCGAGATCAGGCCGTTAGAGAAAATATCTTCGGAGGCGACGTAATAGACGGGCTTTTTAAAAGAGAGAGAGACAAAAAACTAATCTGCAGGCGTCTGATGGTTAAACAGAATAAGATACTGGCGCTGTGGTTTTTCATCGAACTTTTCTATCTTAATGTGATATTTATGTTTAAGTACAGGCTTCATCAGCACACCCGCGACGGCGCGGATCACCGAATGCCTCTTCTTTATCCATTTTTTTTGCTTTGACCCGTTCTTCCGCGCTTCTTTCACCCGTAAACTCCGTACTTCTTTATTGATAAGTCGCAAAAAGCAAGCAAAAGCGGAAATACTTCTTTGCGGCCCAAATGCCCGTTCCTTTCGGGCACCGCACTGTAATTATATATTCATTTCGGCTTTAATTCAATATTTGAAATCAAAAATCGCAAATCAAAATCGCAAATTGCAAATTAAAATCAAAAATCAAGTGAAACGGTCTTTCCGTCGAAGCCGCATTCCGCACCGGGAAATTCAGCCAGCGCGTTGTCCAGGAATTCCTCGGGAGCATTCATACGCTGCGAAAAATGCGTAAGCCAAAGCCGCTTTGCCCCGGACAATCTCGCGGTTCTTCCTGCCTGCGAAAACGTCATATGGCAATACTCATACGCCGTTTCTTCCTGATCGTCCGACCCGTAAGTTGAATCGCACATGAGCAGGTCCGCGTCTTTAGAAGCATCACAAAGAGAACCGCAAAAGCGCGTATCTCCGGAGAAGACGATTTTTATCCCCTTCCGGTCAGGTCCGAGCACTTCCTCAGGTCTCAGAGATCTGGCGTTTCCATCCGCATCCTTAAAAGTGACCGCGCTGCCTTCCTGAAGCACGTGCCACAATACTTTCGGCGCTCCTGCCTCCAGCGCTTTATCAACGAGGAATCTGCCTCTGCGGCCGAGCGAGAAAACATATCCGCAGCTCGTAACTCTGTGATCCGTAGGAAAACAGTCGAGTCTCGCAAGCGAAGGCCATTCCGGAAACAATTCAGAAAGAACGATCCCTTCGGCAGGCATTGCCAGCGGCCTGATTTCAAAATCGAGATTCCCGGCCAGCGTCAATACCGGCGCGAGTTCCTGGAATATTGTCCCTCCCGCCCTTACCGGACCGACAATATAAACCGGGCGCTTTCTTTCGGCGAGGTTCATGCTCTGGAGCAGTCCCGGTATGCCGAAAATATGGTCGCCGTGGTAGTGCGTAAGTGCGATCACGTCGGTGCGCATAAGGTTTACGTCATGTTTTCTGGCGGCGGTCTGTGTGCCTTCCCCGCAGTCAAACAGTACAGAGCGGCCGTTAAGCGTAACAACACACGAACTGAGCGCTCTTTCCGGAAGCGGCACTGCGCCGGCGGTCCCTATAAGAGTAACGTCTACCATAGCTATTCACCGTCCTCGAACGTTTTAAGCACTATTCTCATAGCCTCGTCCTTCTGCATGCCCGAAAGCCTGAGCTTCTCTCCCAATTTTACTGCTTCTCCGAGCCTCGGCCCGGGGATCACTCCGGCAGCTATCAGATCCTGCCCGGTCACGGCAGGCCTCGCGACCCTCTCTTTATAGAGCCTTAGCGCCGCCCTGTTCTCCTCCATCATAATATCCTTCGTGCCGGTTCTGACGCCCTTCTGAAGCGTCCTGGCGGAGATAGAATGTACGGTCTCGGCGAGCAGCAAAGCGTCGTCAGGCACGTCGGCGGCGTCATAAATTTCAAGGAGCCTCAGTTCCTTCTCTTCGCTTTTACCGTATCTGCCGCGTCCCGTAAAACGTTTAAGCAGTTTAGAAGCGGCTTCGGACGTATTCTCACAATATCTCAGGAGCCTGTGATTCGCGCTGATCCGTTTCAGCCACATGCTTTCAGGTCTGTTTCCGGCGGCAATAGCGAGCGAGAGAGCGGCGCACATAAAGCCGAGTTTATCCGAAGCATTGTCCGACGCCTGCGCGGCCGCCGTCAATATTCCCGAAAACTTTTTCCTGCTTTGCATCCCTTCGCTCTTCACCATATTGAAGCAAACGGCAATTTCCGGGAACCATCCGGCGAGCTGCCCCATATGTGCAAGCCTCTCGAAATACACGGCAGGATCGGATGACTTCAGCAGCGCCTTTTCAGTTTCCCCGAAAACGCGCTCCTTCGAAAGCGCACTCACGTCCATTGTCCCGCACAATTTCACGGTCGAAGGGGCAATATCAAATCCGAAGCGCGCAGCGAATTGTGCGCATCTGAAAACGCGCAGCGGATCTTCCGCGAAGCTTTCGTCGTCAACGTGCCTCAGTATGCCGTGCGCAAGATCTTCCTGCCCTCCGAAAAAGTCGAGCACCTCTCCCGTCAGGATATTCTGCATCAGCGCGTTGATCGTAAAATCCCTGCGTCTGGCAGCATTCTCCGCCCCGATGAACGGGTCAACGAACACCGTAAAATCTTTGTGCCCCCGCCCGGTCGCGTGTTCTATCCGCGGCATAGCGATGTCAATATTATAATGTCTCAGGCTGAACACCCCGAAGCTGATCCCCATGGAAATAACTTCGCCGAGCTCCGAAAGGATGCCTTCGAGCTCATCCGGCTTAATGCCGTGGACTTCGATATCGATGTCAGGCGATTCCGTCTGCCTGCCCATAAGCATATCACGCACAAAACCGCCCACAAAATAGGCACAGCCTCCGCGCTGAGCCACACTGAGAGCGATCTTACGTGACATTTCAATATTAACCGATTCTGTATTATTAAATGCTTTTAACAACTAATCACCGATGTATTTGAGCGGCGACTGAGTCTCGCCGTATAGAATGACCTCAAAATGAAGATGCGGTCCGGTCGCTCTTCCGGTCATTCCGGAGTATGCGATACGCTCGCCTTTCTGCACCTCTTCACCGACGTCTACAAGTATCTTAGAAAGATGCGCATATCTCGTTTTAAATCCGTTGCCGTGATCAATAAGAACATAATAGCCGTAAGAGTGATGATATTCCGCCTCAATGACGGTCCCGGATGCAGCTGCCCATACGGATGAACCCGAGTCGCAGCCTATATCAAGCCCGGAATGGAACTTTGATTCTCCCGTAAACGGATCGCGCCTCCAGCCGTAAGACGACGTGACGGCAATTCCGTTTACCGGATAATAGTCGGGATAATGGTCAAGGTAGTATTTGATCTCGCGGGATTCGCTGTCAAGGTGTTCGATCATTCCGTCTGCGATCTCGGTTTCGCCGAAAACGTCTCTGATCGTCTCTTTAGCGGCGCTGATCTCTACTCTGGCGTCGTACATATCGCCTGATCTCGAAGCGATCGAATCGAAAATATCGAGCTCGTTGATCATATCGACCAGCTCCTGCAGCTTTTCCCCTTCCGCCTCTGTAACTTTCGAAAGGTCCTGTTCATGCTTCTCTTTAAGTTCTTCTATATACGCCTTACTCTCTAAAATATCCGCTTCTTTTTCTTTCAGGAGGGCTTTTTGCTCTTCATCCAGTTTCTCGTACTCTTCAATAATATTGTTCAGCGTATTGATATTTCCGGTAAGCGTATTCCTGATATTTTCGTTTTCTTCGTTAAGCGTCTGATTACTGAGGCGAAGTTCCTCGTTAGTCCTTCTGAAGTTGCAGAAACCGATCACTATAGCCAGAATGAGTCCGAGAGCGAAAACGGCGCCGGCAGACTCGATCATCGACTTACCGAAAATGTGTTCCCTGCCTTCGCGAAGTTTGCGTGAAGAGAAGGCTTTGCGGCGCACGTAGACTCTGCGGGCGGTACGTTTGCTGACACGTCCGTCGGCAACGTCCATCCACAGTCTGTCAACTATTTTTTTAGATTCGTTCTTATCTGCTGCGTAAAATTTCATTATTTTTCTGCTTATGCTTCTTTAATAGTTACTCCCGCACAGGTCCATGCGGGAAAGAATAAACGTATTTTACCACAAGAAATCGCAAAAAGCAAATATCAGGTTCAAAAAGTTTTGAAAACGTATGTGAGCAGGATTATCCCCGCCCCGTACGCCAGGAAAACGAGCAGTGCGATCAGGTCAAGCTTCGTAAATTTCATCACGCGGTATCTCGTTCTTCCGTTGCCGCCGCGGTAGCAGCGGGCGTTCATTGCCTGTGCAAGTTCGTCGGCTCTTCTCCACGCGCTTATGAACAGCGGGATGAGCACCGGGATATAGCTTTTTACGCGCGCCATAAACTTTTTGCTGTCAAAATCCGAGCCCCTCGCCGTCTGCGCTTTGATTATGCGGTCGGTCTCGTCGGCGAAGATAGGTATGAATTTAAGCGCGATGCCCATCATCATTGCCGCCTCGTGTACCGGGAAGCGCACTATTTTAAGAGGCTTCATCAGCGATTCCAGACCGTCGGTAAGATTGACCGACGTCGTCGTGTACGTTACCACCGAAGCGCCTATTACCAGGGACATGATACGGAGAGCCATTTTAGTGCTGAATATCAGGCCGTCTTTGTATATGTGTATGAATTTCCATGACCAGAGAAGCTCTTTGCCCTGGAAGAAGAATATATTGATTATGAACGTGACGGCAATTATCACCAGCACCGCGCGCAAACTTTTGAGCACGTATTTAAACGGAATGTGTGCGGAAATAAAGACCGCCGCGAGAAATACGGCTGTCAAGAGGTACGCCGAAAACGTTTTTATGAGCAGCACAAACACCATGAACGCGAGCGTGCCGAGCAGTTTCGTGCGCGGATCGAGGCGGTGTACGAAAGAATTACCGGGGATGTACTGGCCGAAGGAGATCCTCATTGACCGCACACCTCCGTTCCCCGAACGTCGCGTCCGGTGAGGGCGAGCAATTCATTGACGCCGTCTTCGAGCGTGAATATTTTTCGCGAAATATGTATATCCGGCAGCGCTTCGTTCAGTCTGTGGAACAGTTTTGAGAGCTGCGGTACGCTGAGCCCCATATCTTCGAGCTTCTGCTCGTTTTCGAATACTTCTGCAGGTTCGGCGAACATGCTGACCTTCCCGTGCTCCATCACAAGTACGCGGTCGCACATACGCGCGACGTCGTCCATACTGTGCGAAACGAGAATAACAGTATTACCGTTTTCTTTATTGAGCCTTCTGCATATGTCGAGAATGCTGTCGCGGCCTGCGTGATCGAGTCCTGCCGCCGGTTCGTCGAGCACCAGGATCCCGGGGCGCATTACGAGTATTCCGGCGATCGCCACGCGGCGCTTCTGGCCTCCGGAGAGGTCGTAAATCGATTTTTCGCGCACTTCTTCAGGGTCAAGTCCGACCTGCCTGAGCGCTTCGTCAACGCGCGCAGCCGTTTCCGCCTCCGAAAGTCCGTCGTTCCTTATTCCGAACGCTACGTCGCGGGCAACGGTCGACTCGAACAGCTGGTATTCGGGGTACTGGAACACGAGTCCCACCCGTCTGCGCATCGACTTAACGTTCGCCCCGCCCATTTCCTCTCCGCCGATCTTCACGGAGCCTTCCTGAGGCTTCAGAAGCCCGTTAAGGTGCTGAACGAGCGTGGATTTGCCGCATCCGGTATGCCCGATTATGCCGATAAACTCGCCGTCTCCGGCTTTGAAACTTATATTTTCGATCGCGTTATGCGCAAAAGGAGAACCCGCGTTATAGGTGTAGGAGATATTATCCGCCTCGACGGAATTATTGCCCTCGCAGAACACGTACGGTTTTCTCGCATCGCGGCGTTCAAGCTCGCGCTTAAGCATATTGTCGTACGTTGACAGTTCCGGTCTTGCCTCTCTGACGAGCAGATCAGTAAGGACAGGAAGCATCTCTTCAACCGTAATTACGTCCGCCGGGACGTCGATCCCCAGATTTCTCAAGGCTTCGCACAACGCTGTAACGGCAGGCACTTCAAGCCCACATTCGCGCATACGCACAGGGTTCGAGAACAGTTCCCGCGGCGTTCCCGACATCACCGGTCTGCCTCCGTCAATAACAATGACCCGGTCGAACGCGGCGACTTCGTCCATATGGTGCGTTATATGAACGATCGTGATCCCGTGCTCTTTATTGAGCATCGACGCGACCTTCATAACTTCTTTACGGCCGACGGGGTCAAGCATCGCCGTTGATTCGTCGAGGACAATGCATTTCGGGCGCATTGCGAGTATTCCGGCGATGGCGAGGCGCTGTTTCTGACCGCCGGACATATGGCCCGGCTCCTTTTTCAACTTGTCCCCTATTCCGACAGTTTCTGCCGCCCGGGCGACACGCTCGATCATCTCCGGTCTGGGAACGCCCAGGTTTTCAAGCCCGAAAGCAATATCCTCCTCGACCGTAGCTCCGATTATCTGATTATCCGGATTCTGGAAGACCATTCCGACTCTCGAACGCACTTCCCACTCCGTATCGTCGCCGGAAGTGTCGATGCCGTCAACGATCAGTGTGCCTTCGCTCGGTATGAGCAGCGCGTTCATAAGTTTTGCAAGCGTCGATTTCCCGGAACCGTTGCGCCCGATGACGGCAACGAACTCTCCGCGCTTTATCGTAAGGTCAACGCCGCTTAATGCTTTTACGTATCTTATCCCGTCTTTTACTTCGTTTTTATTATCGTCAGACCCGTTTCCGGTATCTTCTTCGTCGCTTGATATTTCATAGGAATACGAAACTCCTTCGAATGATATGAACTCATTCGGATCCTGCGATACGCAAAGCGCATTGTTTTCAGTTTGCGTCTGCGCCTGCTCTGGCACAGCCTGTTTCTTCTTCCTCTTAAAAAACCCCAAAACTAAGCAGGATTCCTTTCTATAACTAACGATAAGGCGGATAACAATGGCAAGTGGCAAGTTGCAAGTTGCAAGTGGC
>JAFWQX010000008.1 GCA_017508875.1 Clostridia bacterium
AGAAATTTTTGACGAAATCTTCACTTTCGAGCAGTTTTATGTGGGTTTGACTATGCAAAACACGGATGTTGTCCTAATTTTGCGTTTTTAAACATCGTCCGGATTTTTCAAACTCGGGCCGAGTGAATGGCTAAGAATTTTGTTTGACCGAAATGCGAACCGATTCCGGGGTTCGCATGAGACCCAAAATTCGTGCCATCACTCGGTTCGCCTCTGAACTCTTAACTCTGAACTCTTAACAAGGTTCGTTGTTCGCCTCGCATTTGTCTTTTGTGCGCATGTGTGGTAAAATTAACAAGTGAACTTTATGGCCTGGCGGCCGGGGTAAAGATATGAATAATAATTTTGATGATGAATATGAAATAAAAGTTGCGGGACCCGGCGGAGCCGGAGACCAGAGTATTGCCGGCGGAGAACCGGGGGGCGGCGGGGAAGCGCCGCGGAAGAAGAAAAAGAAGTTTCCGGGCTGGGCGATAGCATTGATCGTGATAGTATCGCTACTGCTGATACTTGCCGCGAGCGCGCTTATTTTTGTTAACTCTACGATAAATAAATACGTCGATAAGATAAACTACACGCACGACCCTTACGACCCGTTTGACACCGCGCCGATACAGATCGACACGCTGCCGCCCGGATACGACGACGAAAACGAAACTCCGGGACTGACGCCGGAATTGCCGACGGGACCGACTCCGACGCTTAAACCGGGCGAGACGGTCGCACCAACACAGGTACCGACGGCAACCGTCACGCCTTCGCCTGTACCGACATCTGACGTTAGCGACGAAGCAGTGCTGCTTATGAGCGATAAAGTGTACAATATTCTGCTGATTGGTTCGGATACGCGCGATATCGATCAATTCAGGGGAAATTCCGACGTCATCATGCTGATCTCGCTGAATTCTGTCACGAAGGAAATGTGGTTGACGTCGTTCCACAGAGACAGTTACGTTGAGATACCGGGCGTGGGGTACAATAAAATCAACAGTGCGTATGCGCGCGGCGGGGCGAAACTGCTCCAGCGAACGCTGCAGGACGACTTCCTTGTTGTCGCACCGTACTACTGCATAATCAATTTCGACAGCTTCCCGAAAGTTGTTGACGCCATGGGCGGCATTGACATAACAATAACTAAAGAGGAAGCCGCGAAAGGGACGGTTCCCGGAATTAACGAACCGGGTACGTACACTTTGACCGGGGCGCAGGCGCTCTTGTATGCGCGCGAAAGACACCTCGCCGGAGACGACTGGGGACGCACGCAGCGGCACAGAAACGTGGTTTCGGCCGTATTCAAAAAGTTCAGAACCCAGAGCGTTTCCGATATTCTTTCGACGATAGACGTGATTCTGCCGCTCGTCACGACCAACATACCGAAAAACGAGATCAAATCTTTAACGGGGAAAATACCCGAATACGCGCAATACAGCGTAAAAGAGCTGAGCATACCGATATCAGGTACGTGGCATAACGCCTACCTCAAAAAGACTACCGAAACGATCGTCATCGACAGCTTCTGGCGGAATATCGTCGCGATCAGGGATAAGGTGTACGCCGGTGTCGAGCTGGAATGACGAAGGCAAGTTGCAAATGGCAAGTTGCAAATGGCAAGTTGCAAATGGTAAATGGTAAATGATAAGTAGCAGATCGTAACGGATCGGCAATTACAATAAATTATAGTATGTGAAGAGAGGGAAAGAAAAATGAACAGATTTTTAAAAACATTTGTTTCATTGACAGTTGTTGTTGTGCTGCTGTGTGCGTTCGCCGGGACGGCTTTCGCAGAACCAGCTGCTCCGGGAGCAGAAAACGAATTAACGGCAATTTACAGCCAGGATTTTGAAGCTTTTGACGCTTCAGCTTCGGCAGACGAAATATTCAGTGATCCCAAGGGCAACAAACCCGCCGGAATGAACGAGTTCATCGGCGACGGCGAGAACAGCGGCGCGATTATCAGCGCAGGCAAGGTCGGAGGGACAAAGTCTCTGAGACTTATGCGTATTGACGGCGGCGTGGCCAATATCCGTGTAAACGGACTGAACACGCGTACTCTCGGCAACGGTTCAAAGCTGTATTACAGCTTTTCCTTCCGGTACGCAGTGCTGGGCAATTACGGTTTCACTTCGGTGCTCGCGGGAATCAATGCATCTCCTTCGCTTGAAGATTACGGCGGAGAGACACGCAACCTTTTCGCGGTCAAGACCGACATGAACACCGGAAAAGATTCGATATTCGTTGTCAATCCCGACGGCACGGCTGAAAGGATCCTCGTTTACGACGGCCTGAAAGCGGAGACCGATTATAAATTGACCGCCGCGTTCACCATTGGCTCCGACGAGTACGAAGTGCTGCTGAACGGCGAGAGCCTCGGTAAGTACAAATACATCGGCGAGATGACGTCTGTCACAGGTTTAAGGATCGATTGCCACGACTGGGCGTACGAATGCGACGTGTCGCGCGCGCAGGCCGGAGACGTGCACGTAAACGAAGTATACTTCGACGACATTTCGTTGACCGCGGTTCCCGAAGGCGCTCCTGTCGAGGACCAGGATAAGACGTATAAATTCGTAGAATACGAAGAGTTTTTCATCGAAGACTGGGAAGATACCGAAGAAACTGACGAGTACGCGAAGCCTGCGGAAGAAACTCCTCCGTTCACATATATAGGCGGAATGCCTTTCATCAAGGCGTTTAAGACTCCGTTCATCAATCCGCTTTCATCTGTCAGAGTCTTCGGCGGATCCGACGCGATCGACAGCGTGACTCTGGGACTTAAAGATTTCGCAGATATGCGTTTCTGGAGCATCGTGTATCCGCTCGAAGAAGATGACGCTATATATGCAGCGGTCGATCTGAACGTAAAAGCGCTTACCGGGTATTTCGATATGTGCGTTACGAACAGTACCGGAGACGGAGGGGCAACGACGAGCACGGCTCAGGGCGGCGCTGTTTTCCGCATTATACGCTCGAGCACGGGAAAGCTTGAAGTTATCGGTTCAAATTCGCAGGTGATTGCCGAACTGGAAGACGGAAAGACGTATAACATCGGCGTCGTGCTGACGAACGGCTCGGACAAATACGAATTTTTCATTGACGGAAGACACGTGAGCGGCAGTACGTGCGTTTATCCCGAAGAATTCGGCGGAGTTACCGCGCTGCGTTTCGATATGGACGGTGCAGGCAGCGAAGTGCTGATCGACAACATCAATCTGCGCACAGGTTATCTGAAGGATGCCAAGGCTACCGAAGCGCCTACAGAAGTTCCGGCTACCGACGCTCCGACCGAGGCTCCCGTGGCAACAGACGTTCCTGCTACCGACGCTCCTGCGGCAACGGATGCTCCGGCTACGGAGGGCACTACTGCAGCTCCTGGGACTGACGCGCCCGTAGCTACGGAAGCGGCGACAAACGGTGCGGATGAAACTTCGATAAAAGATGGAAAGGGCAATAAAGCGATCGGCTGGATCATTGCCGGCGCCGCAGTAGCCGTGGCAGCCATTGCAGCTGTCTGCGTGGCAGTCGCTAAGAAGAAAAAGAAGTAATCGAATTTAATCATAAGCAATAACAGAAACCGGTGGCTGTAAAAAGTCACGTTTCAGACCGGCAATCGATCGCTATATGGCGAAAGGCTGCCGGTTTCTTTGTTTTTGGACGCTATTATCCTGATGATGCCGCATACTGCGTTGCCGCGACCACTTGCCGCACGGTTGAATCTCGAAATTAAAAGTGTTATAATCTGGAACAATTAAATATTAACGACAGCTTGCAGTCACTTTTTAGGAGGATGGTAGAATGGTAGTAAAGATTGCGTGCATCGTAGTATTTGCCGCGGTGACGGTCCTGATAGGCGTCATCAGCAGCAAAAAAGTTAAAGGCGTAGGAGACTTTGTACTGGGCGGCCGGAACGTTGGCCCCTGGTTCTCCGCATTTGCGTTCGGAACATCATACTTTTCCGCAGTTATATTTGTCGGCTATGCCGGACGGTTCGGGTGGAACTACGGCGTCTCAGCGACGTGGATCGGACTTGCCAACGCACTCGTAGGCAGCTGCCTGGCATGGATCGTGCTCGGCCGCAGAACGAGGGTCATGACTAAACATCTTGACACTTCCACGATGCCTGAATTTTTTGAAAAACGCTATAACAGCAAAGCGCTGAAACTGGCGGCGGCGATCATAATCTTCGTATTCCTGGTTCCGTATTCGGCCTCGATCTACAAAGGTCTGTCCGGCATATTTGAAATGGCGTTCAACATCAAATTCGAATATTGCATAATCGCGATGGCTGTACTCACGGCGGTATACGTTATTTTAGGCGGATACGTCGCGGCGGCGCTCAACGATTTCATCCAGGGCATAGTGATGCTCATAGGCATCACGGTCGTCGTTGTCTCCGTACTTTCGGGCAAGGGCGGTTTTACCGCAGCGCTGGCGGAACTTTCGCAGAAGACCGCGGAGTCAACAAAAGGGATGAACGGCGCGTTCATTTCGTTCTTCGGCCCTGATCCGCTGGGACTGCTCGGGGTAATGATTTTGACGAGCCTCGGCACGTGGGGCCTGCCTCAGATGGTGCATAAATTCTACTCTATAAGCGACGAGAAGGCAATCAGGAAGGGAACGATAATATCCACGATATTCGCAATAGTCGTTGCCGGCGGGTCATACTTTATGGGCGGCTTCGGACGGCTGTACGTTGACGCAAACGAAGCCGGGGCCCCTGTGAGCGGTTTCGACGGTATCGTGCCGGCAATGCTTTCCGGAACGCTCTCCGACCTGATGATCGGAATAATCGTCGTACTGGTATTGTCCGCGTCGATGTCAACGCTTTCTTCACTCGTTATTTCTTCGGCTTCGACCGTTACGCTCGACCTGATCAAAGGCTTCTTCGCTCCTAAGATGAGTGAAAAGAAACAAATGTGGACGATACGTATACTCTGCGCGTTCTTCATCGCACTGTCCGTAGTGCTCGCGATGGATAAAGGTTCACTGATCTCCAACCTGATGGCGATATCGTGGGGCGCTTTGGCGGGCGCGTTCCTTGCACCGTTCATGTACGGTCTGTTCAGCAAGCGGATAACGAAGGCGGCGGTCTGGGTAAGCTTCGTCGCAGGCGTCGGACTTGTTGTGCTTAATCTGTTCCTGAAGTTTACGGATGGGACAATGGCGGGTGCGATGGCAATGGTCGGTACGCTGATCATCGTTCCGCTGGTGAGCCTGATCACGCCGCGCCTTAATAAGGAGCACGTGGACAACTGCTTCGCATGCTATGAGGAGAAGGTCGAGGCGAAGGTTACGCACTCGCTTACGGATCTGTGAGTCCTTGTTATTGAGCGTCTGAGCCCGGGCTTACCGGACTTCGGAGCAAACTTCCGCGGCGAAATTCAGACCGGTTTCGAGCGCTTTGCGGGCCGCATCCTCAGGGATCGCTCCGCCTGCGGAAAAGCTCTCCGGATCAGCGGGAAGGACGTTGACCAAATAATAAAGAAAACCTGCGAGAAGATTATCGCCCGCACCGACTGTTGAATAGCAGTGCGGGATCTTTACAGCGGGAAGCGAGATGCCGCAGAAGGGCTTTAAAAGGCCGTTCTGCGGCGTTTTGTATGCGAAGTCATCAGGACACTCTGCCGGGACGGCCGAACCGTTTGCG
Organism: Clostridia bacterium; assembly: GCA_017508875.1. GTDB lineage: Bacteria > Bacillota > Clostridia > UBA1212 > UBA1255 > UBA1255. The sequence continues at coordinate 5,645 of JAFWQX010000008.1, forward strand.
GGCGTTTTACGGGTATTTTTGCGCGTTTCCCGGGCGATCCTTCTGGCGTACACGGCTCCGGCAGGCCCGAGGCTTAGCAGGACGTTTTCCGAGAGCTCTGTGAGGCGCGCGATCAGGCTGTCTGACGCACCGCCGGAGCAGTCCGGAACAGGTGCGGAAAAGTCGTTGACCAATGCCTTTGCTTCGCTGAGATTCGGCTTGATCAGCCACGGCCTTGCGGCTTTGAGCGAGGCGGCGTCCATTGCCGCGCAATCGATCACTGTAAGCGCGCCGTTTTCGCGGAACATATTTGAAAGCTTCACGACGTCCGCGGGAGATACGCCTTCGGGCAGGCCTCCTGAAATGCAGACGACGTCGCCGGGCTGAAGGCGATGAAGGAGCATTGACCCGAGCTCGATCGCATCGGATGATGCGGCGGAAAATGCTTTGAAACAGATGCGGGTCTCGGTGTTGTTGACCATGTCGTTCAGTGAGACGTATTCGCGCACCTGGCCGTGAACGAGCTTTGCTTCAGCCTCTATTCCGTCCGATGCGAGCATTTTCATATAGAGTTCCGCGTCGGAATCGCCGAGAAGCACAAAGGCCGGAGCCGAAACTCCGTGCCTTTTAAACGCCCTTGATATATTTACTCCTTTGCCTGCGGCAATTTTTTTGCGTATTTTTGTGTAGTTTTCTGCGCCCGGCACGATGCCCTCGAGTGCGAAATGGACGTCAATGACCGGATTCAGCGTGAGCGTGTATACCGCCGTCATTGACCGTCACCAGCATCGCCTGCACCGGAGCGTTCATCAGCTTCAGGGGCGGGTTCCGTTTCCGCCGACATTTCCGCCGACGTTTCCGCCGACGCCTCTGCCTCAGCTTCATTTGACGCCGGCGCCTCAGCTTCATTTGACGCCGGAGCCGCCGCTTCCTGCGATGCCCCGGCCGTTGCGGACGCCGTCTGCTCCCTTACTATATCTTTTTTCTTCCTCTTGCTTTTCGCAAGCTCGTCCTTTTCTTTTTCGGCGCGCATCTGCTCGTCGATGATCTTTGCGGCCTCGGGCTCGTACTCACGCATGAAGTTCATAAATTCTTCGCCGCTGATCGTTTCTTTCTCGAACAGCGTTCCTGCGAGGCGGTCGAGCGTTTCCATATGTTCCGAAAGCAGCTCCTTTGCTTTTTCGTAGCATTCGCTCGTCAGGCGGATAACTTCCTCGTCGATGCGCAGTTCGGTCGAGTCGGAGCAGTTCACCGAGGACGTACCGGGGAGGTAGACGGAATTCTGCTTCTCCCACGCCGTAAAGCCGAAGCCGTCGAGCATGCTGTACTTCGTGATCATTGACCGGGCAAGCTCGGTCGCACGTTCTATGTCGTTTGACGCGCCGGTCGTTATATACCCGAATTTAGTTTCTTCTGCCGCTCTGCCCGCGGAGAGCGTGATGATCTCGTTGATTATATCTTCTTTCGAGTACAGTACTTTCTGCTTTTTCGCGACCTGCAGCACGTAGCCGAGCGCGCCGGAGGTTCGCGGAATTATAGTGATCTTATGGACAGGCTCGGTGTGTGAGAGCAGCGCGGTGACGAGTGCGTGACCGGTTTCGTGGTATGCTACGATCTTTTTCTCGTCGTCAGACATGACGCGGTTCTTTTTCTCTTCGCCGGCGAGGATGATCTCCACGGCTTCTTCAAGTTCGGCCTGGCTCACTTTAGTCTTGCGCGCCCGTACGGCGTGAAGGGCGGCCTCGTTGATGATATTTTCCATATCAGCGCCGGAAGCACCCGCCGTTGCCCTCGCGATGACGTCGAGGTCAATGTTTTTCTCCATTTTTACGTCTTTCGAGTGAACTTTAAGTATTGCCACCCGCTCTTCCTGGTCGGGGAGGTCAACGATGATCCTGCGGTCGAAACGGCCCGGCCTCAGCAGCGCTTTGTCCAGCACTTCGGGCCTGTTCGTTGCGGCGAGTATGACAACGCCTTTCGATGAGTCGAAGCCGTCCATCTCCGAAAGCAGCTGGTTCAGCGTCTGTTCGCGCTCCTCGTTCGAAACGAGGCCGTTGTCTCTGCTCTTACCGATGGAGTCGATCTCGTCGATGAACACGATACACGGCGCGTTTTCCACCGCCTGACGGAAAAGGTCCCGAACCCTCGACGCACCGACGCCTACGAACATCTCCACGAATTCAGAACCTGAAAGCGAGAAGAACGGTACTCCTGCCTCGCCCGCGACGGCTTTAGCCATCAGCGTTTTACCTGTTCCGGGAGGTCCCACGAGCAGTGCGCCCTTTGGCAGACGCGCACCGATCTCCGTATATTTCTGCGGGTTATTGAGGAAGTCAACGATCTCCACGAGCGATTCTTTTGCCTCTTCCTGGCCGGCAACGTCCGCGAACGTTTTTCCGGTGGATTTTTCAGCGTAAATTTTGCTCGTGTTCTTACCGAACGACATTACCCCGCCGCTGCCCATGCGTTTAGAAATGATTCGCATGGTTATAAACATCAGCAGACCGACGAGCAGGATCGGAAGGCCGTAATACAGCAGATAATCGAGTATCGTTGCCTGCTGGGCAACGGGCGAGAGATAGTCTACTCCCGATTCCGCAAGCTTTGCCGCGAGTTCTTCGTCGGATACGGCCAGGATGCCTGTATAGTAATATGTGTTGGTTTTATCGAAATCAGTCGGTTTTACTGTTATTTTGTTGGCGGATTTGTCAAGCTCGACCTTCTCGACCTTACCTTCTTCGAGCATCTTTATAAATTCGTTGTACGTGATCTGCTTGCTGTTCGGCGAAGTGAGGCGCGGGACAACGATGCTGGTGATTATTACGACCACGACGATCATTATAAGGTAGTATACAAATACGGGTAATTTTTTCTTTTCCGGATTAATTTTCATAAAAGTTTGTCTCCTTTGCCTTCAGTCATCCGCAGGGCATGGGCGGCTTCGTGACGGCCTTCGAAAAGGCACAATCACGTATGATAATATTATACTCATTATTTGTGAAAAATAAATGGCAAAATGATGGCGAATGATGGCGATGCTGCCTCTTTTGCGTGAATACGCGCGCAAAAAAACAGGCAGCCCCGGTTGAAGCTGCCCGTTTTCCTAATGGATCAAAGTATTATCCGGTCAATCTCTGTTTTCCTCAACTGTGACTTTTACAGTGAAGCTCAGGTTTTCGTTGCCGCCCATAACGACCTTAACCGTGGTGCTGCCTGCAGCTTTAGGCGAGATTATGCCGGATTTGCTGACCGTACAGATACTCGTGTCCGCAACTTCGAACGTCATCAGATACTTTTCGACGCCCGCGTCGACCATTGCCGGATAATCGGGATGTGACTTGGTCTTATCGTTGTACGCCTCGCCCCACGTCTCGTCTTCGAATACTACGAAGCCGCGTATCTGGACTTTATGCTTCTTCCCGCCGTCCTTCATATAAACGGTGATATCGTCGTTAACAGGCGTGAAGGAAACGACGTCGGGCTGCTGTTTGTTTATTTCGAAGCTGTCTTCGCGGACGTAGAATTTGAACGTCTGGGAGAGTCCTTCGTAATGTATCGTAACTTCAGTTTTTCCGACACCCTTCAGCGTGGCGGTAAGGCCTTCGATTGAGATAACGTTCGTATCGTATCCGTCGAAGGTGACCTTGGACGGGTCTTCGATCTTATGCTTACCGAGGTTAGTGTCATACCAGTATGCAGGTATTTCGTACGTGCCGTCTTTTAAATGTACTTCGACGATCTGCGGGAGAACGCCGACGTTGATAGGCCAGAATTCATCAGGAGCCTTCCAGAAGTAATCTTTCAGCACCTTGCCCTTGCCCTTGGGGTCTGAAGTCGTGACTTTTCCTTCGTAGTACGAAATAGAAATGTGCTGGAATCGTGTGGCCCATTTGCCCCAGTTATCCTGACGTCCGTCGCTGTACGCGTAGCCGATGAAGATGTTGTCCTTCAGCTGGATGTGGCCGTCGGCGCGCTTCGAGATACCCATATTATGGCAGTACTGGGCAATATTTGTCCTTATCACGTCCGCCTGCGTGAACTTTATGCCGTCGTCGGATTCGTAGAGCGCGATGCCGGCGTTCGCGGAGAAGCGGTTATATGTGGAGAAGGCAACGAATTTGCCGATGTCTTCAATATATACGACGTCGCACGAGTCCTGATCGCTTGCGTTCGTGAACGCAAATCCGCGGTACGTCATGTGTGCAGGCCAGTCGTCAGATACGGGAGCGGTGGAAACTTTAGTGTATCTGCCTTCGCCGCATGCCCAGGTGTAGTAGATGTACAACGTGTCGTCGAGGACAACGAAGCTGACTTCGCCCGCGCCCCACTGTGAGTCGGATTCGTCAAAATAAACGATCGGCCACGGATCTCCGCCCCAGCCTGTGCCGTTCCATTTTTCGTACGGTCCTTCGGGTTTCGTGGAGCGGCCAACGAATACGTTATTGTTTATACCGCCGTTCGTGCTTACGATCGTCGAAGTGTATCCGAGGTAATAATAGCCGTTGAAATAGATCACGCCCGGGTCGCAGACTGAATAATGATCCATCGAATCCGGCGTGGGACGCATGGCCACGATCTCCTTCGACCAGGTCTTTCCGCCGTCATCCGAATGTTTGTACGTGAACCAGTCCCATTCGCCGGACGTTCCGGGGGTGGCGAACCAGGCGTCGATAGATCCGTCGGGGTAGTACATTATCGACGGGCCGTACCGGTATCCCCATTTTCCGTCAAGCGGCGCGAATATGTCGTATCCTTCGTCCGTCGCAGCCATGGTGACGTGCTGGTCGGGATTGGGTTCAACTTTCGCGAGTGTATCTGTGAAGATCTTTGCGGGGTCAGACGTGGGTGCAGGCGTCACGGCTTCCGTAGCAGCAGGATCTGCGCCGTTATCGGTTTCTCCGGGGTTCTGTGTGTTCACGGTATCTCCGCCTCCTGTGCATCCGGCAAAGAGAGCAATTGCAAAGAGCAGTGCGATTCCTATGCCGGCAATTACAATTGTTTTGACTTTTTTCATTAAAAATCTCCTCCGTCCTGGAAAGATGACCCGATTATATCACCTTTTGGCGTAGATGGCAAATTTCAGAGGGCTAAGAAGCGGAGCGCAGCGTGGCTCTACTCCATAAATCGTAAGTTATATGGACACATATCTCATTTTTGGATCGCAGGCAGAGCCCGAGACATACCAAAAGCTTGATATTCAGAATTTGGTATGTCTTTTCGGGCGGAGCTCGCTCATTTTCAGGCAGGAGACAGAGCCCGAGACATACCAAAAGCTTGATATTCAGAATTTGGTATGTCTTTTCGGGCGGAGCTCG
>JAFWQX010000009.1 GCA_017508875.1 Clostridia bacterium
CATAATTTCTTGTGAATGCGTTTTCGATATTCCGGAGTTCGTATGTAACATCGGAACGTCTGTACGGATCGATATCTTCAACGGTTGCAGGTTTTCCAAGTTCCTCAAGCGCGAGTTGTTCGTATTCGTCAAATATATCTGAACGATTTATTCGTTCCGGTTCACTGTCAGGCTCACTGTTATCAGGAAAATCAAACTCCGCCTCGGGAGAGATCATTTGCGGAATATCACTCTTTTCAGCCCCAAATACCATACGTTGTGGAAGTAATGTTGCAAAAATTGTTACAACAAGTGCAAGAGCAATCAGTTTCAATCCGAGATGTCTGTTCGCTGTAGTCATATTCGCTCCTCCGTATACTATATTCGACTCACAAGATCCGTTCTGTTTTTCTGGTTTTGATTTTATCATTTCCGTCATTCGAATGCAAACATTTTTTCAATTTGGTGCATCGAATTGTTAAAGAATGCGAAAGAAAGCGAGCATCGCCTTTGGCTTGCCGCCTAGGCGCCAAACCTTTGGCAAACGATGCAGGCGGAAGCCCGGACCCACTAAAGAAAACAGCCCCGGGAAGTTAATCTCGGGGCCATTCTATAGTGCGGATAGCAAGACTTGAACCTGTATAGATGGACCTCCACACGGACCTGATGGTAGCGTTACCTTAGTGAAAAGCGTGTGCTAGCGGTTATCGAGCATGCGTATTAGCCACTAATACTTTTCCGTACCAGTCCACCCTTTGATTCCTTTGCTCCAACCTCTGTGCCATGTTTCATAAACAGTTTTCGCGGAAACAGTAAAAGAGCCAAAGCATAAAGCGAAGCGTGCTGAGGCAGGCGTTAATTACCTTCCATTGACCACACCTCAAGCAGATCGATCTTAGCGCTGCCGTCTGCTCTTAGCGTCAGCCCGTCAGCACCGCTCATCGTGTACAGGATGCCCTGGACCGCCGCCTCGCCATCGTTCCCGAAAACGTCGTAGCAGATCTTATCCAGCATCAGCCTGATACGCAGTTTCCCGTCAGCACCGGTATGCATCTCGGGTTCGTACACGCCCTGCCACCCATCGCCCTTCTTTACCACGTACAATTTGTTTTCGGGCATACTATAGCATAGCTTCAGTTCGGCCTCCGACGGGTCAGAGCCTTCCGAGCGGGCGGCAAGTTCGATAATTCCGGCATTCCCGGGCGTTATTACTGCGTAAAGGTCGAAGCAATCCGAATGCACGCCTTTTAGCGGATTCGCGCTCCCGGAGCCTATTTCTGCGTCACGCAAATAGAAAATGAGTTCTTTGCGCGCGGAATCGACCTCCTCTGCCGGATATCGGCAAAGCTTCACCGTATCCCCGACCGTCCTTAGCGTATTGACCAGCGGTATCGACTGGGCGGAATTCCAGACCTTATCGCGCCAGTCCTGGTACGGATCGCGGATCCAGCTCATTGACACACGCCGCCCGGCAGGATCATTGTAAAAAGTTTGCGTGGCGTAGATTTCCGGCGCTTTTATGCCCGGGATCTGGTCGGCAATGCCGTTCAGGTTAACTACCGGCACGGTTTCGGGAATAAATTCGACGCATCCGCTTTCGTTTAGAGCGAGTTCGCCGATCAGGTACGAAACTCCGCCGCACGTTAGTATCCACTTCCCGTTCTCCGGATCGCCGTCTACGGGCAGTCTGAAGAGGTCCGGACATTCGCATTCTACGCTTCTGCCGTTCACGTCGCGCACGGTCCCGCCCTGAACTTTCCAGTTGATCAGGTCATCGGACGCGAACAGATAAGTATCACCGCACGTGACCATCAGCCAGCACCAGCCGCCTTCCAGCTTCGGGTTTTCGTATCTTATAACTTTCGGATCCCTGAGCCCCGCGCCGTACCGGTTCGCAGTATTTTTCACCACAGGGTTCCCGCCGTACTTTATCCAGTTCTTCCCGCCATCCTTCGAGTACGCCATACTGATCTTTGCCATGCCGAACGTCTCGTCGCCGTATACGTTAGCGTAGAATACCACCAGGCGCGATCCGGGCGGAACGCTGTCGTCAAACAGGCCGGAGGTATTGTCGCGGTCAACGACGCCTGAACCGGACCAGGCGGCGCCCAGCAGGTCCGGCGTCAATGCCATCGGCTGTTCTTCCCACTTTATCAGGTTTCCGGACACTGCATGACCCCATCCGGTAGTGCGTGTTCTGGCGTCAACGCCGCTCGCGAAAGGCCTGTTGCACTGGAAAAACAGGTGGTAAAGCCCCGTATCTGCGTCGTAAACGAGCCCGTTCGGGTCGTTCATCTGGTGCCTGTAAGGCGTGAAATGATAAACGGGACGAGTGCTTTCCTCGTATAATCCGGCCGGCAGCTGCTCGACGTTCAGGAAAACAGTCTCGGTTTTTTCGCGAAGAGAAGCGGTGACGGTAAAGGAATTAAAACCGTCTTTCAACTGAATTTTTATGGCTGTTTCGCCTGAAACCTGCTCGTCATTAAACGTGATCGCCACTCCGGGCAAAGTATGGACAACTATCTCCGTCTCAGCCACCGTGCTGTCTACAGCCTTAGCCATCAGCATATTGTCCGCGCCCAAAAAGGACGTCAGTTCCTCGTCTCCGACACGTACTCCCGTGATCAGACGCTCTTCAAAGCGCGTATTCACGCCATTAATTGCCCCGAAACGTTTCATGATCATTCTCCCCGATCAGGCGATCGTTTTCTCATTTCAATTATAAGTAATCTGGATATTATCAAAGACCGCATGCGCGCCTGCCGACGTAAACGTGGCGCCTGTGAAGCCGATCTGCAGGTCGTCGGTGAACAATACGTTGTACGTGTCAAGTACAGTCCATTCCGCTCCGTCTTTGCTCGCGGAGAACGTGAATTTTCCGTCAGCCGCATCAAGCTTCAGGTAGATGCTGTCAGAATCGGTAAAAGGATCATTCGTCCTTCCTGCCCCTTCGGGAGAGTCCCACGAATTAGCGGTCCCGTAATACTCGATCACGTTTTCGCCGGAGAACGTGCGCATAAATTTACCGTACAGGCCGAGATTTTTAACGTCCGGCGCGATAAGTATTCCGACCTGCTGATGGTTCTCATCCGGCAGATATTCGGATATGCGGAAAGACAGCGTGAAATTCTGCGAATTATCGAGAGCGAAATAAGCCACGTCCCCGTACGTTGAAAGGACGTCGAGCGTTATCGAGCTGCTGCTTATTTCTACAGAGCCGTACGAATCGTCGATCAGTTTTTCGAGGTCGATGCTGCCGTCGTCAGGTTTTTCTGTCACCTCAGCCTGTTCTGTCGGTACTTCGGTCGCGACAGGCTGTTCGGTCGGAGCTTCAGTCGGAGCCTCGGTCGGAGCTTCCGTCGGGACATCAGTTGGAGCCTCAGTGGCAGTTGCGGCAGGAGCGTCAGTCGGCTGAGCCGTCGCAGGCAGATCCGTCTTGGTATTATCATTCCCGGCGGGCGCTTTTCCGCAGGAGGCCATAAGTGCTATTGCCAGTATAATAACGGCGGCAACGGTCATGATTCTTTTTTTCATTTTGATTCTCCTCCAAACTAAAAATTGTATTCGCTAAGCCATTTTTCAGGCGATCCATTATATTTTCCGATACATTCATCTATTATGCCGAGCGAATCGCCCAAAAAATCATAGTCCTTAAGATAAGGCGTATCTGAATCATCCAGGATATTTTTAAGCGTTTCGGCAGTTTTTCTGTCCCTTCGCAATATTTCCCCGACGTCAAACGGGGCCGCTTTGTTTTCTCGCATAAACGAGGCGCATTCCGAGAGCATAAGATGGTCTTTTCTGCATATCAGCTGGCAGCGGATTATCTCGAGCGCTTCTTTCTGCCTCGTAAATTCGGCCCCGGATTCAACCTTATATGCAAGGTCCGGGAACAGCTTAAGCGCTTCGTCAATATATTCCAGCGCCATATCGAATCGTGCGTTCACGTCGAGCGCGAGAGTGTGGTTATAGTTCGACGTGTTCTCCGTAATTATGTAATACGAACGTCTGCTCGACAGCCAGCTGGGAGTTTTCCACGGCGTCCTCATAAGATCGCAGAACGGTATCCTGCCCCAGTATCCCGGATGGTAAGACGGATAATTTGACAGCCTCATCACCCAGCTGAGCTCCCACGGGATCATCTCTACAGCCCTGCCGGCCATGTCCCAGAAAGCGAGCAGATCGTCCGCATTTTCCGCACCTGTATACGTTTCCGCTATTGTCCTGATCAGTGCGTCGTATTCGGGGAATTCGGGCTCTTTCACACACGCGGCGAAGACCATTTCATTGACCGAAAAATAAGGCACGGCGTTCCCGAAATACTCTTTTACCGCGCTGATCCCCGGAATATTGCCGTACGACAGCATCTGACGGTATACGAGCGACGGGCATGGGAACCCGGCGACTATCCCGAGATCCTCCCCGCTTCCGCCTATAAACAGTTCGACGATGAACTTTCTCCCCTGCTCCTTTGCCATGCGCGCGGTCTGCCTGAGCCAGGTGTCTCCTTCGTTTATAAAATACACTTCATTGATCGTCGAATGGCAGCAGATCCCGATGCGCGGATCGAGTTTTTTCATTATAACGTACACCTGCGCCGCGGACAATTCCCACGGTTCCCACCACATTTCGAGGTCCGGTTTTACCGTGCGTACTCTCGCGAACAATTCGTTCAGAAACGCGCTAAGCCTTTTCTCCGCAGGCACTCCTTTGCAGTACGGACAATCGCTGCAGTCGCGGCATATGTCGGCGAGTTCGTCAATGTTATAGATCAGCATTCCGTCAAGTTCCGGCACTCTTTCTACGATCCCGCTGAGCAGTTCGGTGTAAAGGTCAAGTACTTCAGGCCTGCTGATACACGTATCGGAGGCGAACGGAGCAACGGAACTTACCGATTCACCTTTCAGCACGCCGTACTCCGGAGGCAATACAGAATAATCGCGGTACTCAGGGATCCCGAACAGCGCGAACGTACGCATACCGCTTTGTTTCGCCGAAACGGTCCTCTC
>JAFWQX010000065.1 GCA_017508875.1 Clostridia bacterium
ATCAACGACGCGCCTGTGCTCGTGCGTGCGGATATAGGTGTAGCGATGGGAGGCATCGGTTCCGACGCCGCGATCGAAGCCGCCGACGTTGTCCTGATGGATGACGATCCGATGAAAATCGCCACGGCCATCCGTATCTCTAAAAAATGCATGCGCATTATCTACGAAAATATCTGCTTCTCGATCGGCGTGAAACTGCTCTCGCTCGTGCTCGTGGCGCTGGGCGTCGGAGGCATGTGGCTGGCAATATTCGCAGACGTCGGCGTCATGGTGCTAGCCGTGCTCAACGCGGTAAGAGCGCTGGTAAATAAAGGCTTATCGAGTTAAGAGTTAAGAGTTCAGAGTTCAGAGTTAAGCGGCGGAGCAACTTGCAACTTGCAACTTATCACTTGCCATTTGCCACTTGCTACTTGCCACTTGCAACTTGCCACTTATCACTTGCCACTTTCAACTTGCCACTTGCAACTTGCCACTTATCACTTGCCACTTTCAACTTGCCACTTGCCATTTGCCATTTTCCGTTCTCCTCCTCTTGTGATATAATAAAGCCCTCCTTATAGACCAACATCCGAATCAGAAAGGGAACAGACAAATGACAGATCTCAATTTAAACCCGGTCATTGACCGCTACGACCTTAAAACCGCGATGCACCCCTTATGGGAAGGCGATACGGTGTACAACGAATCAGTGATGTTTTTAGGGAAGAACGACGTTGCCCGCCTGACGTTCGAGCCCGAAAAAGTTCTGAGCGTACGTTCTCAGGACCTTAAGACCGAATACGAAGAGGGACGCGATTACATCTTCCGGGACGGAAAAATAACGTTGACCGGGGACACGCGCATCACCTTTATTCCCGAAGAGCTTTATTATTCGCACAATAAAGAATCGGATATCGTGCTCGAGGCCATGAAGGACGGCGAACGGCGGGAGATATTCTACAGCGAATCGATATGGAAGTATCAGGTCTTCGTGACTTACACTCACACAAAAGACCGCAAGCTCTTCATTCCTCCTGACGAAAGCGCGTCGTTCACACGTCTTAGGGGCAAGTTCGAGCGCGGCGAAGACGTTACGTTGTTTTTCTTCGGCGACAGCATCACGCATGGTGCGTCAACGTCCGGTTTCTTTAGATCCGAGCCGTTTACTCCGATATATCCGGTAATGGTCGCGGATAATCTGGCAAAAAAGTACGGATATACGGTCAATTATATCGAATCCGGCCTTAACGGTACGCCTCCGCTGCCGAAAACACCGGCAGTTTTCGGCGACCGCGGCACTTTGACCTTCATAAACACCGCCGTGGGAGGATGGCAGATAATTCAGGCGATCGATTGCTACGACACATATATCAGGCCGTTCATTGACAAATACGGTTGCGATTTCTTCCTTCTGGCGTTCGGAATGAACGACGGCTTCAGGACCGCGGACGAAGAGAGAAACCTTTACAGCAAGGCGATCGATCTTATATATGCGCAGAAGCCGGACGTTGAGCTCCTGCTGGTGTCAACGATGCTTCCCAACAATGATATCGTTAACGGCTGGTTCGCAAATCAGGGGCTGTTCGAGCCCGTACTGTACGAGCTTTCGGAAAATTATCGCGCTCTCGGCAGGTCCATCGCCGTCGCACCCGTGACGTCAATGTCCCGCCGGCTTTTAGAAACGAAGCGTTTTCGCGATTACACGGGCAATAACGTTAATCACCCGAATGATTTTATGGCCCGCGTATATGCGCAGGTGGTCTTCAAAGCTATAGAAGGAGGCAACTGACGCCCGGGAAATGCCGGTTAACCGCACCTTCACGCGTAATATCTAAGGGTTTCTTCAAGATATTTTCTGAAATACTCTGCCCTTTCGGCAGCAAATTCCGAGATGTCGTTAAAAGACTTCTCCCAGTGCGAAAAAGTATATGCGGCATATATTTCCCCTCTGGACTTCCAGAGTTCAATATGCCGCTTTATTTCGTTTTCGACTAAAGATTTATAAAACAGCGCTGTTTCCGTAATATATCCGGCCTCTTCCTGCGAACAAAGCACGTCGCAGAAGTGCGTAAATTCAGTGCGGAATTCTTCGGACCGGAGCAGGAAGTCGAACAGCCCCTGAAGTTTCATATCGTCGCCGTAAAGGCCGGTCGAGCTGTCAAAATCGTATCCTTTTCCTTCACGGTAAAAAACGAGCAGGCGGTAGAAAGTATCCGTATCCGCCATCGAATACGTCGTTTTGGAGACGCGCGAAGGCTCGTCGTGCAGAGCAAAGCACAGATCCATGTCGCGGATAACAAAGCGCCATTTACCGTCGGAGAAAGCGGTCGCGCTTACGTCCGGACCGCCGCCTGTATAGCGCCAGACCATCGCGTTGTTCTGGGGCCAATCGGTGTTGCACAGGTAGAGCATAGAGGCAAGGTACGCTGCTGCGTTGTCAATATCTATCTGCCCCGCGACGTATTCGTACGCTGCCGCATAATCCGGAGCGAGGGCGTTGTCAATAGCATATTCGCACAGTCCGAGCCAGCTGTCGAGCTCCGCCTGCACCCCTGCCTCGACCTGATAATACAGTTTTTTGCCCTTGATAACCGTTATTTTCTCTTTGTCCAGCCCGTACCGCTCAGCGATCAGCCGCTCGTCGAAATCCTCCTTCATCACCGCCATCCCGTAGTACTCGCCGTTCAGATAGACGCATACCGGAACGCAGCGCTGAGCGAACACGGATATTCCGGTGCGCTCCGAAAGACCGAGGCAGTACTCGTTCGCGATACAGTCGCGCAGAAGATTCATGCGCAGAAAATTCTCTCTGGCCTGGTGCGGAGAGTCGTTGCCGCCGTTACGCAGCAAAAACCGGTCGTATTCAGTGAAACCGTCGCCGAAAAGATCTGCGTGAAACTTTCCGGAACCGCTGTATTTCAAGCCCGTTTCGTCAAACTCGTCCGGTTTTCTGGCAATAATTCTGAGCGAAGCGGGATCGAACGAGCGCGAGCCCGAACCTGCAAGCCTTATTCCGGCGTCCTGGCGCAGCATAAGCTTACCGTCCGGCTCGTAAATTTCCACGCTCGCAGGGCGCTCCCACTCCGAACCGGAGCTCGATCTGTTGGCAAGAATTCCTGTTTCCTTCGAGTACAGATCCGCGTTATCTACGGCGAGCGCAACTACGCGAATGTCAATGTCAGCGGAGATTATATACGTGCCTGTGACGATCTGCCCGAGCTGCTCCCCTTTTGCGGAAAACAGCGCGGCGCGTATCACTTTCGATTCGCTTGCGACTATCGGTCTCGCATATTTTTCCGAATCCGCATCAGGTTCGTCGCCGTTTTCGGTATAAGCGATAAAAGCCCCCGCCGGGGAGTTTTCCGGCAGGGACAATACTATTTCCGTTTTGTTGCTGTAAATGCCTCCTTCGGGCAATAACTCAGGCGAAAGGCCGTTCGTTTTTGACCCCGGTCCGCCGTTTACCGAAGAAGGGTCAGACGTATTGTCCGCGCCTGACTCACGGCCGTCCGGCGTGTCGCATCCGCACAGCGATATCAGCAGCGCACATAGTAAGATCAATGGTATTGTCCATGTGCGGCGGAAATACATTGTAAAGGCGGTCATTTGCGGCCTGCGCCCTTTTTCTTTTTAAGAAGCAGTATTATGATCAGCGCAATCACTATCACCGCCACGACAGAAAGAATGATCCAAAGCGCAGGATTACCTGACTTATTGTCGCCGCTTTTCTTCTCCCCGCCGGTAGCAGCAGGAACGTCAGACGCAGGCTGTTCGGTCTCCGCCGGTACCGCTTCAGTCACTTCAGGGGCATCGGTAGGTTCGTCCGGAACTTCAGTGGGCTGCGGTTCTACAGTGGCTTTCTTCTGCTCGGAAGGCAGGCCGTCAGGGTACTCGGTATATACTGCTTTTGTGACAAGCATCTCCGTCCAGGCCGTTTCTATTCCTATAAAACCTTCATGAACCTCGGGTTCGAAATAGTCAGCATCCAGCTCGACCCCGTTGACTTTGTATGTCAGCAATTCCTTAGAAGCCTCATATTCTATTTCTACCGATAAATGTGTTGCGTCGAGAAGTTCCTCCGGAAGCCCTGACTCAGTATTGGCAATGACGTACGTTCCTTCCCTGGTTTTAGGCATTATCGTCACGCCCGATCTGTAGAAAAGCACCCCTTTTACGGAGTCGTTGATCGTGCTTCCGTCCCCTTCGGGTAAACCGAGGCCGAACGTGTAGTAAAGCCAGCCTTCCTCCTGCACATAAGCATTATTCACGACGGACAAAATATCGACTTCGTATTCCATTGTGAACGAGACCGTGCCGTCAACGTATTTGTCCGATCTTGCAAACACGGTGTTGGTCTTCTGATCCGTGTACAGGCCGTCGCTGCGAATTTCAAAATCATTGCCCTCGTACGTGATCGACTCCCATTTGAGGTTGGTTTCGAAAGCCGCAGGCGCCGCGGCGTCGCTTTCATTCTGAGCAAATGCGGCTACAGGAAGCAATACCAGTAACAGGCTTAGAAAAATAGTAGTAATGCGTTTCATTGCTATTAACCTCCCCGTCAACAGTCGCCGGGCTTTCCGGCAGCTGACAATAGATTTTGTGGGAATTATAGCTCAAAGCAGCCGGATAAAGCAACAAGTTAGGCAGCGCAAGTTTTGCGGCGCTCACCCGTTTTTTATTCTTATTTGACCTTCAGAAGCCCCTCGTCAGTCACGGTAAGTTCGGCGATCGCGGGACGTTTTCGCTCTCAGGTTCGATTTTGATAACAGAATAAGCTCCGGCGTGCCCTTCCTCTGTCGTTATCTGGACTATTTTGGCGTTAAGCATATCTTCGTGATTGAAATGGATATGTCCCGCAATCACGGCGAAAACCGGGCTGTCGGGCGCGAGCATCAGGTCCATAAAAGCACGGGTGTTCTCATCAGGCGCGATGCCGCTGCCTCCGATCAATATCACGCTTCTCCAGTAATCGCGCGTAGGCGCCTCGAGCGTCTGTGACCAGAACGGTACGTGGCAGGCGACGAGCACCGGTTTTCCGCCCGGGACAAATATTGTCTTCGCTGCTTCGAGCGCCGCGGGATCGATACGGTCGCACGAGTCGTCAACGGCGAATATGTAAAACTCGCCCATGTCTTCCAGCCGGTAGTGCGGCGAAAGCGGAAGGCACGCAGCATTATCCGAAGCGCCGGAACGGTTAACGATGCGGTCGAAATTAGCGGCTATAGCCGCAGCATGCTCAGGAGAATGGTAATTATACATTGACGACCAGTCGTGATTGCCGAGGCAGTACACGGCTTTTACAGGCGAAGCAGCCAGCGCATCAGACAGGCGGTCAAGGTTTGCCCGCGATGCGAAGTCGATTATGTCCCCCGTCAGGAGCACGGCATCGGCACCTGTTTCGGCTGCTTTTTCAAAGAACATCGGCAGTCTGTCAGCCGCGGAAAACCCTCTTTCCGGCGGGAAGTATGCGCCGCCCCGCAGCTCGGCTTCTTTAAGAAATTCTTCGGACTCATCCGGATACGCCGTGGCAACGTGTACGTCGGTCACGTGCATGATCGTATATTTGCGTGTGATCACTTCTAATTTTAAATAATATCTCGAAGGCTCTTTTAAAGCCGCAGAACCGGCAGGCCCTGCGGCAATTATCGCTGAAGTATGCTTTCTTTTCACATCTGAACTCCTTCTCCAGAATTTATCCGTGCACAATTATTATTTGACGGCAGATACGTTACCCTCGCCTGTGATATCGAAATAATTCGTAAAATCGTCCCCCGGGGCAATAAGCTTACCGTTGGCTGCGACGTTTTCAAGCGTAATGTTCTGTACGTAATCTCCCGCGGGCGAGTACAGCTGGTTCTTCATGGCAGAAGTATAAGTTATATTTTTAAAGCGCACGTTCGTGACGTGAGTCGGAGCCGCTTTCTCGTCCTCGATCTTAACGTTTATTGCCCGTCCGCGATCGCAGAAGATTTCCACGTTTTCAAACAGAATATTGTCAATATTCACGGGATTTTTCGACTTTTCGCAGTAGACCATCAGGCTGCCCAGGAATTCGTTGTCCCACGTCGAATCGCGGTAGATTACGTAGCAGTCGCGGAAAGTAATATTTGTTACCGCTTTTTCGGTTTCGGCAATTATTCCGAAGCAGCGCGCTTTTGACGCCCAGGCGGTACACGAAGTAAACGTAACATTATCCGCAACAGCGTAATCGGGCCCTCCGAGCGTCTTTATTTCAAACAGATCGTCTCCGCTTCTTGCAAAGCAGTCGGTTACCGTAGCATTTTTCGAGTTGCAGATAGCGAATCCGTCGCTGTTTGATTTAAATCCGTATATTCTGCAGTCTCTGACGTCAATATTTTGCGAAACGTACGTAATAAACGACCACTCGGGCATGTTGAACAGAGTGATTCCGTGAACGTCAATGCCGTCGCAGTACGAAAGAAGCACTCCGCGCCGCTCATGCCAGCCGAGTCCGCCGCCGTCTATCCATCCGCCGCCCGCGATCACAATGTTCTTCCTGCCGTTTGCGTTGATCACCGGAAAACGGTTCAGATTCCAGGTAATGTCGTCGCCGCGGTGCTTCTCAAAATAGTTGTTATCCTCGCTGTAATCCTCGCGCCCTTCGGAGAACATATAGCAGCCCCTGCGGAAATACAGCGCGCGATCGTCGGAATCAATATTTATATACTGAAATTTGTGCAGGCCTGGTTCATATACCGTAACGTTGTCCTCGCCGAAGCGCTCGATAAGGGCGGCAATTTCCGCGTCCTCGTCAACGTATTCGCGCACAAACAGCGTAAAGCTGTGTTCGCGTGAAAAATCGCTTGAATAATCCTGCTTTTTACCGTCGGCAACAAGTACGGAGAAGTTTCCGTATTCTTTTATCGCCATAATCACTTTTCCGCCGGTAACGGCGTGAGCAACTTCTTTCGCAGCCGGAAGCACCGTGGCGTTCTTCAGCTTAAAACCCTGCGGCGTCAGTTCCGCTTTAAGAGAAACGTCTTTCGCGTCCTTTATCTCCACAATGGCAAAAGAGCATAAAATATTTTTCTGAAACGTTCCGTCGTGTACGATCGTAGAGTATACGGGCACTTCAGTTTCATTGACCGTAAGCGTGTACTGCGGTGATTTTATGACCGAAAGCTCTTTGCAGCCCCTGTTCCCCGCATACGAAAAATCACCCTTGCCCCCTCCGCGTATATAGTCGTCAAGAGAAATGCCGAGCTCATCCACGGAAGGAATTATCCCGTCCGCGAATTCAGTATTAACTATCGTTCCGGACATATCCACCTCGTTAATTTCCTCAACAGTTTTGCTGTCTTCCGGACCGTCATTTTCTCCGGATCCGCAGCTGCATACCGAGGCGGTAAGCACTGCCGCAAGGAACAAGAGCACTATTTTTTTCAGCATAATAAATACATTCCGATCTTAATAATTTCCGGTCTTATTTTTTCTTCTTAACAATAATAATCACTGCCGCCGCAACAGCCGCGACCGCAACCGCTCCTATCACTATAGGAAGCACGGGAGAAGAGGATTTCTTTTTATCGTCGTCATTATCATCCTTGGGTTCAGTCGCTTTTGCCGGTTCCTCCGTTGCTTTTCCCGGATCGGCCTTCTCCGTAGCTGCGGGAGCATCAGTCGCTGCGGGAGCGTCGGTCGCCTCGGGAGCATCGGTCGCTACCGGTTCAGCTGTTACTTCGGGCTCCCCTGTCGCGACAGGTTCCTGCGTCTTAGCCGGAGCTTTTTCCGATGCGGTAGCGTCAATCGAAAGCGACCTGTATTCTATCCACTCAGGGCAATTCGTCGTGTACTGGTATATCCCGATATACATCGAAGAGCAGCCCTTCGCCACTTCTGTGAGATCAAATTCATGCACTGACGTAACGGAGTCGCTCGTGGGCATCGTTCCGTGATTTGCCTGCATTACATAATAAGCGTAGTCCTCCCAGTCTTCCGGCGCACGCTGATCGGCAGGGATCCTGTTCAGTTCACAATTCTCGCCCTCACCCGTAAAACCTTCTTCGAGCGCAAATACGGCAAAAGCGTTGGCGATCGGTGAAAAGTCGCAGATTCTGCCTGTAATAGTCAATTTCAGCGTGTCAAGCACCTGTCCGGAAGGAGCATTGACCTCATAAATGATCCAGGCCGGTTCAAATCCGTTAACAGTACAAAGCACTTTCCCGTCTTCGCCGTTGTTTAATATCTGATAATTTATGTCAATATCGATCGCGCCGATTTCTTCAGCTGTGATCTCTCCAAGCATACGGTCGGTAGGTTCCATTGCGGAAAAATCTACTTTAATATGGAGCCCGTCATCCGAAACGGATACAACGTTATTCGCCGGTTCTGCCGCGTCTTGGCTTGCAAATGAGAAAACGGTTCCGCTGATTAACGTCAGCATCAGCGCAATAGAAACAATAAATGCAACAGCTTTTTTCATGAATTTTCACGTCCTTTTCATATTCTGCACGGAGGACCCGAATCATCAGTATGCTCCGCAAAGCTCTGTATTATTATTATAACAGTTACGTAAAGAATTTGTCCAGTTAAAATATGCTTCAAAACGTTTCTAAATGCCTCGAAGCATACAAACAAAGCGCACGAAACGGGGCTACTTGTGCTTTCTCAACCGTCCGGATACCTTCCCCGCAGCAAAAAACACGACAAAAAACCCGGCATTGACCAGCACCACACTTGCCCCGACAGGCGCGGAAGGCACTCCGACCGATATCATCATTCCGATTATAAAACTCAGCGCCGAAAGGATGCCGCTCAGCACCACGACGCTGCGGAATTTTTTGCACACGCGCATTGCGGTCAGCGGCGGGAAAATGATCAGGCTCGTCACCAGAAGCGCTCCGACCAGCCTCATTCCGACGACGACCGTCACCGCAGTGAGCAGCGCAACAAAAGTGTTGTAGAAGCCTTCCTTCGTACCTGTTGCGCGCGCGAAGCCTCCGTCGAACGTGACCGCAAAGATCTTGTTGTAAAACAGCACGAACAGTATGAGTACTGTTGCGGATAATACGATGCTTAGCACAGAATCCGCGTCGCTGAGGGCAAACACGGAGCCGAACAGGAAGTCGCCGAGGTTAGTATTGGACCCCGTAAGCGATACGATCATGACGCCCAGTGCAAGCGCGGCGCTTGATATGAGGGCAATGGCTGAATCGCTGCTCATGCGTGAATTATCATTGAGCCTGATTATAAGAAAAGCTACGACGATCACGACCGGCAGCGCCACCCAGAGCTCCGCCGCACCCATTGCCGCCGCAACAGCCAGCGCCCCGAAGCCTACGTGCGAAAGTCCGTCACCGATCATCGAGCACCGTCTGAGCACGAGACTCACGCCCAGAAGCGCGGCGCACACAGAAATAAGGACGCCGACGATCATTGCCCGCACCATAAATCCGTATCCGAATATCGTTTTAAAAATGTATGTGATCGTCACAGCACTCATGGTGAACGTGCTCCTTTCCCCCGTGAAGCACTTTACGCAGCTCCGGGTCGTTTTCAGCGGCACAAACGCTGCATTTTCCGTAATCCTCCATCCGTCCGAAATAATTCATTTCCTTGTGCAGATGAAGTATGTGCGAGCAGCGCGGCAGTGCCGAGGCGGTATCGTGGGTGATCATTATGATCGTTATTCCGTGCGCTTTATTGAGGTGGTCGATAAGTTCGTAAAGTTCCGCGCTGGCGTCCGGGTCAAGGCCGGTGACAGGTTCGTCGAGGAGCAAAAGCTTACCGGTGGCACAAAGGGCGCGGGCAATAAGCACACGCTGCTGTTGACCGCCGGACAATTCGCGGTAGCACTCATTTTTGAGCGACGTGATGTTGAGCTTCGCCATATTGTCCATCGCCTGCTGCTTCTGCGCGGAAGTGTAAAACGGCAGAAATCGGGAGCGGTTCAGGCACCCGGACAGTACGACTTCATACACGCTCGCGGGAAAGTCTTTCTGGATGCCGGTCTGTTGCGGCAGGTACCCGATCTCGTTGCGCTTAAGCCCTTCGCCGAATATTATCTCACCTTTCAGCGGCGCCTTCAGCCCCAGTATCGCCTTCATGAGCGTCGTTTTTCCGGAGCCGTTCTCGCCGATTATGCAAAGATAATCGCCCTGATCGACTTCGAACGACAGCGATTCGAGGACAATATTTTTTTCGTACGCCAGTGTTATATTTTTGCATTCGATGAGTGCCAAAATTATCATTCCTCCTGAGCGTGATATTTCAGTTCAAAAAACGCGATCGCCGCCGCTGCAGCGACGTTTAACGAATCCACACCGCCGTGCATCGGGATGCGGACCGTGTAATCGCAAAGAGATATTGTCGCCGGCGTGAGTCCGTCGCCCTCGGTGCCCAGAATGATAGCGAGCCGCGGCTCACGCTTCAGCTCCGGATCATCCACAGCGCGCGAATCATCGCGAAGCGCCATTGCCGCAGTCTTAAAACCGTACTTTCGAAGCTCGCTCAGCATCGGGTAAGGCCAGTCGGAAGGCTCGTCTCCGATGCGCGCGAACGGCACCATAAGCACCGTGCCCATACTTACGCGGACGGAACGGCGGCAGAGCGGGTCGCAGCACTCGGGCGTAAGCAGTACGGCATCGATCCCGAGCCCGGCGGCGCAGCGGAAGATCGCGCCCATATTCGTCGTGTCAACGATATTTTCGAGCACCGCCACGCGTTTAGCATCGCGGACAAGTTCACGCCAGTTATGCGGCTCAGGCCTGCGCATCGCCAGAAGAGCGCCTCGCGTAAGCTCGAATCCGGTCAATTTAGAAAGCGTTTCGTGCTCCGCGGCATAGACGTTGACGTCGCCCAGACGGTCAATGATCTCCGCCATCCTCCCGTGCACGAACTTCTTCTCCGTAAGCATTGCCACCGGCTCGCACCCGGCTTTTAGCGCCGCGTCAATCGCGATCGGACTTTCGACGATAAATATCCCGCTCTCCGGCTCCAGCCGGTTCCTGAGCTGGTGCCCCGTAAGCCTTACGAACGGGTCAAGTTCCTTCGCGTCTAAGTTATCGATCTCAATTATGCGCGCCATTTATATCCTTTTCCTCAGTTGCGTATTATTTTCCCGGCCTCAGCGCTTCCACTCCGGCTTATCGCTGCGTTTCCGGATATCGCCGCAATCGATCTCCGTATCCTCCGGGTCGATCTCGCTCTCCTCAAGGATCAGCTCACCGATACTCTTCGCCTTTATCCTGCCTTTACCCGGGTTGAAAACGCTCACGATCCCGCTGCTTACGTCCGCGTCAACGGATGAGTATTCGAATGCGAGAGTCGTGTCGATCAGCTTGCAGTTCACCAGCTTGAGGCCGTCAATATAGCACATTCCCTGGTTGCTTTCGATCGTGCAGTTTCCGAGGGTCAGATTCGTGGAATTCCAGCCCAGATATTCGCCCGAAATGAACGAATCGTACACCGTTATGTTTTCACTGTTCCAGAACGCGTCCTTCGTGATCAGGCGCGAGTTCCGGATCGTGGCGTTTTTCACGCCGTCAAATGAATAGTTTCCGTCCAGGTTTAGTCCGTCCACCTCGACGTTTTCCGAATTCATCAAAAAATAGTCGCCCTTCGCCGTGACGCGGGTCAATTTAACGTCAGTGCAGCTCCAGAACGTTTCCAGTGCGTTGGTGAGCGACACGTTTTCGAGGGAAATATGGCTCGACCGGCGGAAATTCTTCGGCGCCTGGATGACAGTGTTTTTTATGTCAATATTATGCGTGTACCATACGCCCGCGCGCCCCATCTCGAGCCAGATACAATTATCCGCAGAAACGTTATCACAATACCAGAGCGGATACTTCCAGCGGAACATTGACCCCGACAGCTCAACGTTGCGGCTTTCCTTCAGCGGCGATTCTCCTGCGTCGAACACGCAGTCTTCAAGCTTTATGCCTACCGAGCCGAACAGCGACCGTTCGCCGCGGAATATTTGTTCCCTGTACGTTTCTTTGGGTGTAAATTCTGAAAAATAGCTCATTAAAATATCCTTCCTGTTTTTACTGTTCAAATTTCATCTCCGCCACGCGTACAGGGTAGCTCGTTCCGTACGGAAAAGGAGTTAGCGAAACCGTGACTTCTCCGCCCTCCTGCTTAAAAGCAAGCTGCTCGCCGTTGTCCATCCACGAGACCGAACGAACGCGGCCGGGGATGCGCCCGAGCGTGAGTGAATTGCCCTCGCCCGCTCCTAATTCTACTTCAACAAAGCGCCTCGGGTCAAATTTAAATAAATACGCGGTTCCGGCGTCTTTTACGTCTCTTAGCAGAAATTCGCGCATCCCGCTGTAGCGCAGGAACGGACGCCCGTTGTAAATAGCCTTCCCGTACACCTTCATCCATGCTCCGATGCATTCCATCGTTGCCCGCTGCATGGCGTCAATGCTTCCGTCCGCGTCCGGCCCGACGTTCAGGAGGAAATTCGCTCCGACTTTCCGGCATTCGCAAAGCTCTTCTATAAGCTGTCTGACCGATTTAAAATCTATATCGTTCGCCGCTTTCCCCCAGTGATCGCACAGCGTTTCGCACATTTCGGCGCTGACGTACTTGGGTTGCCCCGTCCTGTCCATCGGCTCCGGTCTGCCGCGTTCATACGTAACGGCATCGATCTCGCTGCGGCCGAGACCACCGCGCGCCTCCATACCGGTGTTGTTAATTATCATTGCCTCCGGCTGCAGTTTTCTGATCTGCTTGTAAAGCCTGTCCTCGTGCCAGTCTGCATCGGGCTTTGACCAGTTCCCGTCGAACCAGAACCCGCCTATTTTTCCGTAGTTTTCGCACAATATCCGCACGCTTTTCTCCAGATATTCCAGGTACGCGTCAAAATCTTCGCGAAATTCAGGGCGGTGCCAGTCGAGCGTGGTATGGTAGAAGAACGGGACAATATCCGCTTTTCGGCATTCGTCCACAAATTCGGCGATCAGGTCGCGGCCCGCGCCGGTGTGCACGGCGTCAAACGGGTCTTCCGGGTCAAGCCCGCGCGTGTCGTACAGCGAAAAACCGTCGTGGTGGCGCGTTGTCAACGTCACGTACCTGCAGCCCGCGGCTTTTGCCGTGCGGACAATATCTTTCATGCTCTCCGGCTTGAATTTCATTGCCAGCGGCTCGTATTCCTCCGCCGGTATCTTCTCGATCTCGCGCACCCACTCTCCCCGCCTCAATAACGAGTAAAGCCCGAAATGCACGAACATGCCGAATCCGAGCTGTTCAAAAGCTGCGACGTACGGCATAGGCTCCGGAAGCCCTGCGGCATTTGTATCATAAATTTTATTTTCCATATAATCGCACCTCGAGGATATTAAGTTATATTTACCCAGATCGGGCTCGTCCAGCCGAAGCGGCCGTCGGAAAGTTCGACGCGCAGGTAGTAGCAGTCGCAATCTGTCTCGTGCTCGTAGTCAAATATCAACTGCTGCGCGCGATTCTTCAGCATGATGTAGTTGCGCAGATTTTTTACGAGAGTTACGCGTTTCAGCGGCGCGTCGGATTCCACGGAATACCAGATCTTCAGCTCTTCGCCGCGGCCGGCCGCGATCTCCTCGCCCATATAATGACCGTTGATCCGGAAATCGATAACCATCCGGCCGCCCATAATAGCGTAGCACCTGCGGGCCTTAAGCGCGGCAAACAGCGCGGGCAACGTATTGTCCTCCGCCCATATGCCGGTGAGTCCCTGATAATTCTGCGGGTACGGCCGGTCAAGCAGCATTGCCCCTGTGCCTGAGTGATTGTCCGAACCTCCGAAGCACCCCATTTTTGCACCGCGCCTGAGCGCGTCCTGCCAGAATCCGCCTTCGCACGCGCAATCGGTATCGAAAGCGGGATGGCCCATATATTCCGCCGCATCTGCGCACGAATAAAGCTCAATTAGCGGCGTAAACAGTTCTTCCGGGATATGCGCAAGATCTGCTCCGGCTGAAAAGTGCCACGTGTCGTGAGGCGCGAGCAGCACGTCGTCCCTCTGAAGGGCCGCTTTCAGCTCCTCCGCCGTGAATTCGCCGTCGCGAACGCCGCGGATCATCTCCCCGTCGCGCGTCCCGTAATAGACGACAAGATTGTTGTAATACGGGTACGAATCGCGCTCATAAGCCGGGATCGCCGTGAATTTTCCGGGCTCGTCGTACTCCGCAGTTTTCTGCCGGATCAGATCCCACTTGGAAGGCGACCCCTCCCACAGCGCCGGACGCCCTACGCCCCCGTGATCATGATCGGAGATCGCCGCAAAATCCAGCCCGCGGCTCTTCAGATTTTTGAAATACGTGTCGATGTCAACGCTTCCGTCGGACAGATTCGTGTGTCCGTGCATTTCACCTATGTAGGCTTTGTATTCGGGCGGCTCGGGGTCAAACTTATGCTCCGCTTTTCTGAGCATTGACCAGTCTGCGTCCGACGGTTTGTAAACTGTATCTGTAAATTCCGCGCATCTGCCCGGCATATCGTACCGGCGGGCAATTTTCTTTTCGGGATGTGTCATCTGGTTCTCCTTATGCGGCAATTAATTTTAGGTACTCTTAAGAGCGATCTGTCCCTGAATTATATCATATTTAAGATGGTTATAGTAATTAAAAATTCACGGTTTTTCAGCCTTTTTCCACTTTCAAGACCCGTGAGTCTCCGTCAAGTATGGCAATATTACCGGGGATTTCAACGCTGCCGTTTGAATTGTTTCTGACGCGTGAGGACCGTCTGACAAACGCGCTCCGCGATAAACCCGCGGTCGCGCTGTGCGTAGTAGCTCAGCGGTTCTTCCAGCTCGCTGCGAAGCGCGGCTTCCGTGAACGTTGGTATGTGAAGCTGCGGTCCGTACAAGTTCTGCGCATAGATCATCTGCCGGTTGAACGTCGTATTGAACGGCCGCGCTTTCGCGGAACGGATCAGCGCCGCGGGGTCAATATCCATCGGGGCCAGCTGCACGTTGGACAAGAGACCGGCGCCGTTGTCAAAGATGGGGCAATAATTATATTGACCGTTGTTTTCCAGGACTGCGATGTTGTTCAGATGCCGGTCATCGTTTAAAAACAAGGCGTCAACTTCAAAAAGCAGCGTCAGATATTGGGGAAACTGAGCTAGCCCGGTGAGAGCCGCCGTCTCTCCGGCAAGCCACGCAACCCGCTGCTTGTCGCTAGGCAGGCGCGGCAGGACTTTATTCAGCGGGAGGCCTTCTCTTTTGAACAGGTGGGAAAGTGTGATGATGGATTCCCCGGGTTGAAGAAAATTCGCGCTGGAGCAGCCGTTACGATCCCGACCGTGAACATTCATCCGCTCGATCCGGTAACGCACAAAGCGAAAAGGTGTGTCTGTTTCAATGCTGCTACGCTCCAGCAGGCGGGAGATCACGGTCTCTGCCAAGCCTTCATACCCAAACTGGTCCAGTTTGTACCAGCGTCCGCCCTCCTGCCATTTCTCCTGGTTGCCTTTGGAAGACGTCTCGGCTATCTTCTCATTCGTTACAAAATGCACGGTCATTTGAGTTCCTGCACCTCCAGCCATTGAGCGTCTTCAGCCATACGGCCTTTGGTCTTTTGTATAATAGCAATGGGATCGTACTCAGACAGCCCCAGCGTTTCCAGATACTCCCGCAGCCCCGCCCGCTGACGGGGGATGCAGCGTTCTTCCAGAAACGACTCCAAGTCCGTCCACGACGGAACCGGATTTTTTCCGAAAGCAGTTTTTACGGGTTGATCTGTGTAGTTCTCCGCTAAAAGATCTTGCGCGGTACGGTCTGCATAAATCAAAGTGCAGAGTGCTTCTCCGTTGTAGTACCGGAATTCGAAAAGCTTATGTCCCTGAGCCAGACGAGACGCAAGAAATTGCCCCATACTCTGTTTCGATGATACAGTGAGCGCCGTCCCGTCAAAAGAAAGAATCACCTGGCCACCGTTTCCGGCCAGACCCATTGCATTGACCCACGCTGACGGCAAAGTAAGTTTATATGTTTTTGATCCTCTTCCTGCGGTGCCTCCTGCTTTACCGGCGGTGATTTTTCCTAGCCTTGCTTCCATTCCGTTCACCTCTTGCAATTATTATATACTATTCGGTACGAATGGTCAATACTAATCGCAAAGCGGCACTGTGGCAAGTATACGTTGGCAAATCATGCACCATTGATGCCGGATTTATTTGCCATAATGTTGAATAGTGTTGGTGGTCTTTATTCAACAGGGCTCACGCATGAAAAGAATGAATGATATCAGCAAGAAAAATATCGTCATAGGAACATCTGCGTTTTTTCCTGGCAAGACTGATGGGCTCCGGATTTGCTTTCAGGGCATTTAGTGCCAAATGGCGAACAACAGCCATATTTTCAGCGGAATTTCCTTTGCGTGATCGATTATAATCTTCATG
>JAFWQX010000066.1 GCA_017508875.1 Clostridia bacterium
CTGACAGTCGTTCGCAGCGATGATATCAAGGATATCGAGTTCGTGAACGAATACGAGGCAAAAGGTAAGATCGGCCTTGAGGGTAAGAAGATCCTCAACGGACGTACGCTCAAAGAGGGAGAATTCGAATTCGAGCTTTATGACGAAGCCGGAAATCTCCTCCAGACCGTGAAGAACGACGCTGACGGAAAGATCGTATTTACTGATCTTGAGTACATCCTTAACAGCACGATCAGTGATGTAGGAACTCATAAGTACACTGTAGTCGAGAAACTCGGAAACCTCGGCGGTGTAACGTACTCTGAAGTCGAGTACACTGTAATAATCACAGTTACCGATAACGGAGACGGAACGCTGACAGTCGTTCGCAGCGATGATATCAAGGATATCGAGTTTGTGAACGAATACGAGGCAAAAGGCAAGATCGGCCTTGAGGGTAAGAAGATCCTCAACGGACGTACGCTCAAAGAAGGAGAATTCGAATTCGAGCTTTATGACGAAGCCGGAAACCTCATTGAGACCGTGAAGAACGACGCTGACGGAAAGATCGTATTCACTGATCTTGAATACATCCGCAACGGTAACATCGACGAAGTCGGAACGTACAAGTACACTGTAGTTGAAAAACTCGGAAACCTCGGTGGTGTAACGTACTCTGAAGTTGAGTATACTGTAATAATCACAGTTACCGACAACGAAGACGGCACACTGAACGTTGTCCGCGATGGCGAGATCGAAGATCTTGAATTCGTGAACACCTACGATGCGACCGGTGAAATTGGCCTCGAAGCAAGGAAAGTCCTCAACGGACGCGAGCTCAAAG
This sequence comes from Clostridia bacterium, assembly GCA_017508875.1. Taxonomy (GTDB): domain Bacteria; phylum Bacillota; class Clostridia; order UBA1212; family UBA1255; genus UBA1255. The sequence continues at coordinate 824 of JAFWQX010000066.1, forward strand.
GCGGAGAATTCACGTTCGAACTTTACGACGAGAGCGGAAAACTCATCCAGAGCGTTGTCAACAACGCCGACGGAACGGTCGTATTTGAGAATCTCAAATACACGCTTGCGGAAGTAGGACAACACAAGTTCAAGCTGATCGAGAAAGCCGGCGACTTGTTCGCGGTAACATACGACGAGACCGAATATGAGATCATTGTCACCGTAACTGACAATGGCGACGGAACACTGAACGTTGTCCGTGACGACGAGATCGAAGATCTTGTATTCAACAACAGCTACGATGTTACCGAAGCCGGCGTTAAGAAGATCTGGAAAGACAATGATAACCAGGACGGCATCCGTCCTAAAGACCTTGTCGTTGCCCTCATGAACGGCGACGTGAAAGTGACGGAAGTTACGCTGAACGAAGAGAACGGCTGGACCTACACCGTTACGAACCTGCCTAAGTACGAAAAGGGCGTTGAGATCGATTACACATGGGTAGAGATCGATATTCCCGAAGGGTACACTCTTGAGAGCATGACTAAAGAGGGAGTTATCACCTCGATCATCAACCCGCACGAACCTGAGAAGATCAACATCAGCGGCGGTAAGCTCTGGACGGGTGAGACGAATCCTGAACTGAGCAGACCTGTAAGCATCACTGTTAAGCTGTACGCGGACGGCGTCGAGATCAGAAGCATCGAAGTAACCAGCCTGAACGACTGGACCTTCACCTTCGAAGATCTTGACAAGTACAAGGACGGCAAGGAGATCGTTTACACGCTTGGTGAGATTCCTGTACCGGGCTACGTGACCAAGATCAGCGACGACGAGTACATCATCGTCAATGACTACATCAAACCTGAGCCGCCTCAGACCGGCGACTACGACGTGCTTGCATTCGCAGGAATCGTAATGATCGCGCTTACCGGGCTGTTCGTGCTCAGAAAGAAAAAGAAGGTCAATGAAGAGGCAATGGCTGAATAAGCCTGCCGTGCCCTTCTGATGCCAAAGAGCAATTAAAGCTTGAAGGCATAATAAAAGCGGGAAGCCGTTCGCAGCTTCCCGCTTTTATATTATTTGATTTGCCGGACATAATAAAAGAGCTTGGAAACGCCTGAACAGCTGAATCCGAGCTCTTTTATTCTGCCCGCTGCGGTTCCGGCCAATAACTGGTAATTCCGTATATAACGGGCCGGTCAGGCCTTCATTTCTGCTACTTTGTCGTTCCGGGCTTCGGATCGATTTCGCAGAATTGCGGCCTTTTAACTTACGTAAAATTTTATAGCGGCGGTATCAGCCTGCTTGTGAATATTCAGTCAAAACAGTGATAAATTCATGATTTGTCGGTCTTTTTGTAAATTTCGGAAAACATGATTTCCAGCCTCCGCTGTTCCAGGCAACAAAAGATATGAGCCGTATTGCACGTTCTACCGACGCCCCGGTCCTGCCGTATTTATCGGCAATGGCAGGGTAGAGATTTTTCATCAGCAGCTGGTCTCCGTTTGAGTACCTGATAGCCATTACTGCGTCAAGAACGTATTTATATCCTGTATAGGAAGGGTAAACTTCGAGTTTCAGGAGAATGTTTTTTACGTCATCGATAAATCGGCTTTTTTCGTCGTCGATCTTCATGCGTCTCGGGAGCGATTCGTATGTTCGCATCAGTTTATCCGCGATCTGGTACGGCTCCAGATGACTGATAAACTGGTACATCACGTTTGCTTCCGAAAGCCTTCTTGCCGCGTATTCAGATATGACGTTCGATAAGATAAGGACGTCAGACAGGCCGCCGAGAGGGTGTTTGGTACGGTAGGTGACAATAGCATCTATCTGTCTGCGGTATTCTGTTTCGCTTTCTGACGGGCTCAATATGAGCAGGTCCGGGAACGAACAAGCTGCTATAGACATGCATTCGTCAATATCGGTCAATGTGGCTATGATACTGAATACTTCCGTGCGTTCTATTTCGCGTTTCAAAAGTATTCTGTAGAATTTTGAATCAATATTCTGATTAATCAAGACGATTACTTTGTACATAATGTTTTCTCCTTTCTTTAGTAGTCAAAAGCAGCTGCTCTGCGAAATACGTTCCGATACTCTAATTCTACAACAATTCGCAAAAAAAGCAACATATTTCCGACTTTTCCGGATATTTCCGGATTTTTCCGAAAACGGAACGGGGGACAGAGACCCGTTTCACTCAGCCGGGCTCAGGTAAACCGGCAGTAGAATCGTGCGAAACGGGTCTCTGTCCCCCGTTCCGCCTCGTTCCGCCTCGTTCCGCCTCGAAAACTCGTGCAAAAATTTATATAAAATTCTTGACAAGTTTCGTGCCCTGTATTATAATAATAAGCACAAAGGAAGCTTCCGCACGAAGCTCCTTCAGACCAACAGACCACCAAAAAGGAGATGCCTGATAAAATGAAAAAAAGCCTTTACAGCCTGATGCTGATGGACGAAGTCGTAAACGAAGTTGACCGCCTCGCATTCAGACGCGGGACGAACCGGTCGAGCCTCATAAACCAGATACTCGCCGAATACTTGTCCATGGCAACGCCCGAAAAACGTATCGGGAACATCTTCCGGCACATAGAAAGCGCAATGAACCGCGACAGCGTCATTGTCCCGTTCATTGACGAAAACGCAGGTACGATGCTCCTGAAGAGCAGTCTTGAATACAAATACCGCCCCACGATCAAATACGAAGTGGAACTATATAAAATTCCGCGCGGCGCCATCGGCGAGCTTACGGTGATTTTCCGGACCCAGTCGGACAGCCTTATCAACGGCGTAAACAGCTTCCTGCGGCTCTGGATGAACCTTGAAGAGCACTACCTTGGCAAATATTTTCCGGAGCAGCCCACGGATTACAAGGCAGGCGACGGTAAATTCATCCGGGCCATCCATCTGCGCACCGACCGCGACTACAGCGACGAATCCGTAGGAGAAGCGATATCGGCCTACATACGGAATTTCGACGAGCTCATCAAAGGCTATCTTGCGGGCACGTACAAAGCCGCAGAAGTCGAGCGCAGATACGTTGACGCCCTGAACAGGGGGATCGGAATACTATAATGAAAGTTTAATTAGCGTTTAATAAACGTTTAATGAACGTACAATGAACGTGCAATGAACGGAGGGATAATTAATGAATGCAGATAAATTTACAAAAAAATCGATGGAGGCGCTGACGACGGCGCAGAACATCGCGACAGAAAACGATAACCAGCAGATAACCCAGGAACACCTGCTTTACGCGCTGATCGACCAGGACGGCGGGCTCATAGGCAGCCTGCTGAAATCGATCGGCGTTGACAACGACCGCATGCTTAGCGAGCTCGACGGCCTGATCAGGGCTTTGCCGAAAGTGACGGGAAGCGGCAGGGAACCGGATAAAATATATATTGCCCCCGATACGGATAAGGCGCTCTCGCTCGCCCAGACGATCGCGGAAAAAGCGAAGGACGAGTACGTTTCAGTCGAACATATTATGCTCGGCATCATCGAGCGGCCCTCGGAAAACATATCAAAACTGCTGAAAAAATACGGAATCGACCGCTCCGGATTCGTAAAAGCGCTCGAAAACGTTAAAAACGGCCGGATCACGAGCGACGACCCCGAGAGCACGTACGATGCGCTGAAAAAGTACGGCACCGACCTGGTCGAACGCGCAAGAGCACAGAAACTTGACCCCGTGATCGGCAGGGACAATGAGATCCGTAACGTCATCCGCATCCTGTCGCGTAAGACGAAAAACAACCCTGTACTGATCGGCGAACCGGGCGTGGGCAAGACGGCTATTGCCGAAGGCCTGGCGCAGAGGATCGTTGCCGGCGACGTGCCGGAGGGGCTTAAAAACAAAACGATCATCTCGCTCGACATGGGCGCGTTGATCGCCGGCGCGAAGTACCGCGGTGAATTTGAGGAAAGGCTCAAAGCGGTGCTGGAGGAAGTGCGGAAATCGGAAGGCCGCGTGATACTGTTTATTGATGAACTCCACACGATCGTCGGTGCGGGAAAGACGGACGGTGCGATGGACGCCGGAAACCTCTTAAAGCCCATGCTTGCGAGGGGCGAGCTTCACTGCATAGGCGCGACGACGCTCGACGAGTACAGGAAGTACATCGAGAAGGACGCGGCGCTCGAGCGAAGGTTCCAGCAGGTGCTGGTAGACGAACCCACCGTCGAAGACACGATATCGATCTTAAGAGGGCTGAAGGAAAAATACGAGATATTCCACGGCGTAAAAATACACGACGGAGCACTTGTCGCCGCCGCAACACTTTCACACAGGTACATAACAGACCGGTTCCTGCCGGATAAAGCAATTGACCTCGTCGACGAAGCCTGCGCGATGATCCGCACGGAGATCGACTCGATGCCTCAGGAACTTGACGACCTGCGCAGAAAGATCATGCAGCTCGAGATCGAAGAGACCGCGCTTAAGAAAGAAACGGATAAGCTTTCACAGGAGCGGCTCGAGGCACTGCGTTCTGAACTGGCCGAATCCAAGGACAAATTCAACGCCATGAAAGCGGACTGGGAGGCCGAAAAGCAGGACATTGACAGCGTAAAGAGCATAAAAGAGGAGATCGACGCGGTCAACGGCGAGATCGAAGCGGCGTCAAGGAATTATGAGTACGAAGTGGCCGCCAAACTCCGCTACGGAAAACTGCCCGAACTCACAGCCAAACTTGCCGAAGCCGAAAAGCGCAGCGAGCAGTCTGCGGGCGACGTGAAGCTTGTCCGCAACACCGTGACCGCAGATGAGATCGCCGGCATCGTTGCGCGCTGGACGGGTATACCGGTGGCGAAGCTGATGGAAGGCGAGCGCGAAAAAGTGCTCCATCTGGACGAAATACTGCATAAGCGTGTGATCGGTCAGGACGAGGCGGTGCAGAAGGTCAGCGAGGCCATACTGCGGTCAAGGGCCGGTATTTCGGATCCCAACAGACCCATCGGTTCGTTCATGTTCTTAGGACCTACGGGCGTAGGTAAAACGGAGCTCGCAAAAGCGCTCGCGGAGGCACTGTTCGACGATGAGCACAATATCGTCAGGATCGATATGAGCGAATATATGGAGAAGTTCAGCGTGTCAAGGCTCGTGGGTGCGCCTCCCGGATACGTCGGATACGACGAGGGCGGCCAGCTTACGGAGGCCGTAAGGCGCAAACCGTACTCGGTGGTACTGTTCGACGAGATCGAAAAGGCACATCCGGACGTCTTTAACATACTGCTGCAGGTGCTTGACGACGGACGTATAACCGATTCCCAGGGCAGGACGGTAGATTTCAAAAACACGATCATAATTATGACGAGCAACCTCGGCTCCGATTTCCTGCTGGAAGGCATCGGTCCGGACGGCGAGATTTCCGAGGAGGCCAGAAACAGCGTAAGCGCACTGCTCTCGAGAACGTTCAGACCGGAGTTCCTGAACAGGCTCGACGAGATCGTGTATTACAAACCGCTTACCAAGGACGATATAGGCAGGATCATTCAGCTGCTGATCGCGTCGCTGAGAAACAGGCTAAAGGAGAAGTCGCTCGATCTCGAGATCACACCGGCGGCTGTTGAAAAGATAATTGAAGAGGGGTATGATCCGCTTTACGGAGCAAGGCCGCTCAAACGGTATCTGCAGGCAAAAGTCGAGACGGTCATCGCGAGGGCAATGCTGTCAGGCGATTTCGGCATGGGGGACACGATCGTTGTTGACACCGGCGAAAACGGCGGGTTCACAACGAAGCGAAAATAATATATAATTTGAACAGATCTATAGGGATCGATCCGGGGGAATAGATCCAAACGGATAAAAACAATGGGATAAATCTGAGGGGAGTTGAGCAGGAACATGGCTAAAAACACTACTCGATCCGAACGGGCCGGAATTATTGTCCGGGCTATTACGTGCGCAGTGCTTGCTGCGATAATGCTGCTGTCGCTTGCGACAGGGTGTAAGAACGGGACAGACGGCAACGGAACTGTCATTGACCGCCCCACGGAAGTATTGACGACGTCACCGCAGCCGCCGGAAACGACGCCGGACGCGACTCCGACACCTGCTCCGACCGAACTCCCCGAAGAATTATTTGTTGACAACGTTTATCCGCTTTCGGAGAACATTAACAGCTTTAAGGTGTACGGCAGGCACGAAGTGAAAGAAAAAGGCGTTACTTGCGACTGGTCAGGCAGCGGCTTTGCGTTCCGGGCCGCGTTCGAAGGAGACGTGTACCTCGAAACGACCGTTCCCGGAGAATGCTACCTGACCGTGTTCCTCGACGGCGAGCGCCAGACGGACGTAATAAAAGCGAGTAAAAACACGCTGCTTCTGAAGGACGTACCCAGAGGCAGCCACCTCGTCGAAGTGTTCCGCCAGTCGGAGATCAGGCAATGCCTCTTAATGCTTAAAACCGTGAAAATGCACGGAACGCTCCTCGAACGCCCCGCTGATAATCAACTGTTTTTTGAGTTTGTAGGCGACAGTATAACTTCCGGGTACGGGACAAATGCTAAAGCTGACGCGGGCACTAACACCGACGCGACGATGGGGTATCCTTTCCTTCTGTCGAGGTCAATGAACGCGGACCACAGCATCGTTTCCGTTACCGGTATCGGTATGGTCAAGGGTTACGTCAACGAAACCATGCCTGACGTTTATAAGCTGCTTGACCGCTACAGGTCCGCGAAGACGGTGTTCGAGCCGGTTCGGGTGCCAAATGCCGTGATCGTTAATCTGGGCACGAACGATGCCACTATGAGTTCGGACCCTGCTAAATATATCGATGCAGTGAAGGCGCTGATCGGTGAGATCAGATCGTTCTACGGCAATGACGTGCCCGTGGTCTGGGTGTATAATTCCATGCGCTCGGATCACAGCAGCCATACGCTTAAGGCGCTTTCGGAGCTGGGCGGCGAGGCGGCAAAGCTCTATTCGTTCAAGATGGAGATGGATTCGTCTTCGTTCGGTCATCCTTCGGCCAACGCGCATAAGATGGACGCCGAGGCGCTGAAGGCATTTATTGAGACGCTGCCGGGTATCGTTCCTTGACACCCGACCAAGATTATTATATAATCCGCCTAGCCGTTGGGGTGTAGCCAAGCGGTAAGGCACCAGACTTTGACTCTGGCATTCGCAAGTCCGAATCTTGCCATCCCAGTCAAATAGCCATCGTTACAAAAGCGGTGGCTATAATTTTTAAAAAGCAGTCTGATCGGAAGATCGGTCTGTATCGTCGCAAAAGCTGCGGGGCGTGGATGATGAGCGAGATTTATTTCGATTTCAAAAAAGAACCGGATTTTACAGGAATACTGATCTGCACCGATTTTGACGGAACACTGTACAGCCACGGGATCGCCCCCGCGAACGTCCCTGCGATCGACTATTTCATGAAGCGCGGCGGTAAATTTACGCTGTGCTCGGGGCGCGACGGAAGACTGCTGAACGGCGGAAATCTGCCTTTTACGCCTAATGCCCCCGCGGCGTGTATGAACGGCGGCATTATCTACGATTTTCAGAAAGACGCGATCTTAACGCGCAATCCCATGGCGGATAACTATTACGAGCTCCTGCAGGATCTGATAGACGGAATGGAACTCAGATGCGCGGATATTGTCTCCGAAAACCTGCGTATCGGATTTAACACGGCCGATCCAGACGATTTCGCACGTGCGCGGGCTCAGATAAGTTCACCTGTGTACAAGCTTGTCGTCTATAAGGCTGAACCCTCTGACGACTGGGTCCCGGAAGCCGCAAAAAGAATATGTTCAGGCCGCGCTAACGTACTTTCCAATTCACGCAACTGCTTCGAGCTCAACGCTCCGGGGATCGATAAGGCGTACGGCGCACGCACCGTAAAAGAATATACAGGGTCAAAAATACTCATAACCGTCGGAGATTGCGACGGTGACATGTCAATGTTCCGGATCGCCGACGACAGTTTTGCGGTGGGCAACGCGATCCCGGAGCTTAAAGCTATTTCCGGCCATGTCGCCGAAGCGACTGTTTCGGAAGGCGCATTCCCGGAGATCATCCACGCCATTGCCTGCCTTTACGGAGGAGCAGAATGAAGACCGCACGCCTCGATAAAGCGGAAAAACCGTTAAGAGCGCTCCTGCTGATTGCCGCATTCATAATACCGGCGCTCACGGCATTGTCCGTATTCGCGGCGTACGGGATGTATCCGTTCGGGGAAAAATCCGTTCTCATAATGGACATGTCCGGACAATACGTGGAATTTCTTGCCGGACTTAAGCATCTGCGTTCTCCCGCGGATATGTATTTCAACTGGGGGAAGGTGCTTGGCGGTAATTATTCGGGCGTCTTTGCGTATTACGCCTCGAGCCCGCTGTCGTTTCTGACCGTTTTCTGTCCGGACCAGTACATGGACGCCGGGCTGCTGTTCCTTACGGTGCTGAAAATAGGTCTCTGCGGGCTTACGATGGCGCTCTTCCTCACTAAATTTCTTATGCGTACGTTTAACCGTTCCGTGCGTTTCGCGCTGGGAGAGGCGTTTTCGCGCAACACTATAAGGGCGGGGATCGTGCTTCTGTTCTCAACGCTTTACGCTCTTTGCTCCTATAACTGCGTGTACTCGATGTGCGTGATGTGGCTCGACGGCGTGATAATGCTGCCGCTCATACTGTACTTTACGGAGGTACTGATCGACCGCGGAAAAATCGCGGGACTCGTTGCCTGCTTCACGTATATTTTTATTGCGAACTATTACGTCGCGTTCATGTGCGGCGTGTTTACGGTGATATATTACGTATTTTACTGCATTGACCGCAGAAAAACCGACGCGGAACTGGCGCTGGACAAAAGTACGGCCGTACGGTTCCACGCAAACCGCTTCCTGAAATTCGCGCTTTCGGCAATACTTGCCGCATGTCTCGCTGCCTTCATCCTGCTTCCCGCATTCTTCTCGCTGTTCGAAGGAAAAATCGGCGGCGCAAACAGCTCGTACCCGTCCGACTGGAATTATTCTTTTACCCAATTCATCCGCAAACTGTTCATAGGCGAGTACGACGCCATTACCAACAGCGGTGCGCCTTTCTTCTACGGAGGCGCTGCGGTGCTGCTCGCAGTCCCGCTTTTCTTCATGAACCGGAGGATAAAGGTCCGAACACGTATTTCGGCAGCCGCTATACTCGCGTTCCTGCTCTTTTCTACAGCGCTTTCTCCGTTGGACAATATGTGGCACATTTTCCAGCATCCGAACTGGTTCCCGTACCGCTGGTCGTTCATTCTCACGTTTTTTGCAGTATTCATCGCTTTCCGCGCCGTGCTTGCGTTTCGCTTCGAGAGTCCGGGGGCAATACTTTTTTCGTCTTGCTTGATCGGTGCGCTTTGTCACGCGGCGGTCAATATGTCTGAGGATAAACCTGGCGCTGATCACGTTTACAGACAATTTGCGCTGGCCCTGATCTTCGCCGCACTGATCATCGCATTGTCGCTGCTGATGAAATTTTTCCGGCTGAAAAAGCGAAACACTTACGCGCTTAAGACCGCGGCAGGATTATTCTGTGCGCTTGCATTGTCCGTGACCGTAATTGTCACGGCAGTCAGGGAGGAAACGTACCACTGGAAGCCGCTGCTCGAAGGACTTGACCGCGCGCACCACTACGAGACCGCCGAATCATATATAACGTACAAAGAAGAAATGTCGGAGGCGCTCGGGATCGTTGACAAAGACAGAAACGCGCTCGGACTTTCGAAGTATTCCGGCATAAGTCAGAACTTCTCGCGCAGCTACAACGAAGCTGTCGGGTTCGGGTACAGGTCGGTCGCTCACTACAGTTCCGCGTTTAACAGGAGCGTCAATGATTTTCTCGGGAAATTAGGCTATTCCTGCGCTTATCTCTGGAACCTCGATTTCGGGGCAACGGCAGTGACGGACAGTATTTTCGGCCTTAAATATTATCTGAGCGGGAACGGTATCCTCGCGTGGGACGCGGAAGAACTTGTTGAAAGAGGCAGTCCGGCGCTCCCGTACGAATACGAAAAAATCGGAAGCGTTGACGGCGCGTTCGGAATAGATATCTACAGAAATCCGTACGCCGCTGACGGACCGTTCCTGCTGGGAGCCGATCCGTCCGGTTTCAGCCTTACGAACAATTATTTTGAAAACCAGAACGCGCTTATCAAACTCTGTTCGGGCCTTGAAGGAGACGTCTTCAAGCCGCTCGACAGGGGATACGTTACACTCACGCTTCCGGCGCTTCTCACCGGAAATAACGGCGAGGACGGTAATTACAGAGGCAGCGGCGCCGAACTTGAATACACCGTGATATTGCCCGAAGGCGGGGTCCTTTACGCATTCTTCAAAGATTACGGGCACGAAGGTAATCCCAGTCTGAAGCTGCGCTCGGATGAGACGGATATAGATCCGATCAGGCTTTTCCGCGGAGAGACCAGCTGCATCCAGCGCCTCGGAAGTGCGCGCCCGGGCGGAGGCGTAGCGTTTACGATCGAGATAGCCAGATCGCTTAATACCAACGGCTTTATGTTTTACGTGCTGGATGAAGATATGCTTAAACAGCACATGGATGCCATCAAGGCGGCATCTCTTAACATAACAAAGTTCGGGACGGGATATATTAAAGGGTCGTTCACGGACGGGAGCGCGGCTGCGAACGGCGGGTATCTGCTGCTTCCGGCAGCGTACGATCAGGGCTGGACGGTAAAGGCAGACGGCGGGAAAGTTTCGACAAGTTCGCTCGATGGCGGATTGCTGGTCGCAAAGATCCCCGCCGGGACAAAAAACGTGGAGCTCAGGTACAGGGCTAAGGGGCAGGTCGCAGGTACGTTGCTGTCAATATCCGCATTCGTTTTCTGCGCGTCTGCCATTGCCGCGACGCTGATCAAAAAACGCCGTAAGCGCCTGGACGCCGGGGCCTTAAACGATCCCGAACCGGTTGATTTTAAGTGAATAATGTGCGAAAATAAGGGCGGAGATAATTGACACCTGGAACGCGTCCGGGAACGCATAAATATATGCGGGAGGGTTATAAAATATGGACAGATTTGCGGAGCAGCTGAACTTCCTGAAAGAGATCGACCGTATGAAAACGGTATACAGGCGGAACGTCGTCATTGATAAGTCGCGTCAGGAGGACGATGCTTCGCATTCCTGGCATATGGCGATGTTCGCGTGCGTGCTGAAAGAATATGCCCCGGAAGGCACGGATCTATTGACCGTCATAAAAATGTGCCTTGTACACGATCTGGTGGAGGTATACGCCGGCGACACGTTCTGCTACGATGCGGAAGGTAATAAGGACAAGGCGGAGCGCGAGAGGATTGCCGCGGACAAGCTTTTTGCGCTGCTTCCGGGCGATGACGGGAAAGAATTCAGGGCGCTGTGGGAGGAATTTGACGATCCGTCAACGAAAGAGGGCTGGTTTGCTGCGGCGCTCGACCGCCTGCAGCCTTTTTTGCTTAACTACCACACCGGCGGGCACACGTGGCACCTTGCGAAGGTGACGCGGGAGGACCTGCTGAACCGCCTCGCGCCGATCAAAAACGGGATGCCTGATAAATGGGACAAGGTCGTGGAAATGGTTGACGATGCTATCGCGAGGGGCATGGTGCCGTGGGCGAGGGAGTTATGAGTTCAGAATTCAGAGTTAAGAGTTAAGAGGCGAACCGAGTGATGGCACGAATTTTGGGTCTCATGCGATCCCTTCATTAATTCGCATTTCGGTCAAACAAAATTCTTAGCCATTCACTCGGCTTCGCAGAAGTTCAAATGAAGTTTAGGAAGTTAAGAGTTATGAGTTCAGAGTTATGAGTTAAGAGTTAAGAGTTATGAGTTCAGAGTTAAGAGTCATTCACTCGGCTTCGCTGGCGAAAAATAAGGAAGTCAAAGAAACCTTAAATCAATGGAAGATGGAGATTGGATATGAATAATTACAGGAAGCTTTCAGTTGTTTTATGTGCGATTTTAGCATTTGTGCTTGCAGCGGGAATGCTTGCGGGCTGCAGTGTTGGTGAAAAAGCTGATCAGGGCGGCGTTGTGACTGAGGCTCCGGTGACGGAGGCTGCAACTGATATTCCGACGGCTGCACCGACTGAAAAACCGACACCTACGCCTGATCCGACACCCACGCCTGAGCCTACTGAGAAGCCGGATTATTCAGGCGGGATCGTAAAAGAAGCCCCCGTGAGCTACTCGTTCTTCGGCAGAAAGAATCAGGACGCGCTTTGCGGGACCGGGCGCAGGATTGCCGTGCAATTTTATGCCACGACCGAGTTTGTCGAGCTGGGATTCCATTCTCCGACCTGGACTGCCAAGAGCGGATACACAGTTGATTATGAATTGTACGCGTGGGATAAGGACTACGAAACAACAGTTTTTGACCGAGAACCGGTTCTGACGGGCCATTTTGAAAACTGGCAGGACGGCGTGTTCGTAGGTCTGAAAACAGAAGGATTGCCCGCGGGAGAATACGTGCTGCTTGCTCTTTACGGCTCTAATGAAGAGATGCATAACAGCGGCGTATGGTACGACACAGACGTAGAAAGAGAAGACCAGATCTCATACGTTGACGACGAAATCTGGTTCGATCACGCCGTCTGGTTCGAGATCAAATACGCCAAAACGCCCAAAAATCTTTACGGACCGCTTTCGGATCCGGGCTTCTGATCTCAGTCGGGAGGGGATAAAAATTGTTGAACGTGATCAGGCATAACGCGTGCCGGAATAAAAGCGCAAACTCAAATTTGTTAAAGAATATTTGCAGAATTATTTGCATGATCCTGTGTGCGTTTCTATGCTCCGGGCTCGTGCTGTTCGGGGGGACAATATCTATGGCAGCTTCTTATGAGACCGCTCTTTATGACAGCAGCGTTCCGTCCGATTCGTATCAGCAGCTTAAGCTGACGGACAATGACGTTGCGGTACAGTTCGGCGTTACCGGTCCTGTTAAATCAATCAGCATATTTATTGCAAAGGCTACGGCGGTAACGAGAGGTTCCGTTAAGGTGAGGCTTTTTCCGTGGGGCGGCAGCTACGGCGGAACGCTGAAAGGCACGCCTGTATTCGAAACTGAATTCACGGAATTGCGCAGCGGCATCACTTTGGATGTTGAGCTGCCGTCAGGCGCGGCTGCGGGCGAGTATCTGCTCTTTATGACAGGTGTTAAGGGCAATACTCATATAGGTGTTACGGGCATGCCGGACGCCTGCAAAGAAAAAGTAAGACTGTACTACAACGGGTCGCAGGTCGTTGACCGCAGCGCCGCCGTCGGTATCACGTTCGAAGGGGAAACCGGAGAACTTGCCGCCATTTCGGAAAATACGCCTAAATTTGTCACATCCTCCTCTACGTGGGTCGTGACGGACGGATTGGGCAGAAAAGTTGAAAACAGCTACACCGATACGCGGCGCGAGAATAAGACTGTAGGTCTGTTTTTCCATACCTGGCATACGAGCAACGGCGCAACGGGTACGCGTAATATCACGCACATCCTGAAAGAGCACCCGGAGATACAGAACGATTACAGCAGCCCTCTATGGGGGAATGCCGGGGCTTATTTCTGGAACGAGCCGATCTGGGGCTACTACCGTTCGAACGACGAATGGGTGCTGAGGAAGCAGGCGGAACTGCTTGCCGACGCGGGCGTGGACGCCGTGTTCTTTGACAATACGAACGGTACGGCGACGTTTATTGACGACGCGCTTACTCTTTGCAAGGTGTGGTCGAAAGCCCGCGCAGACGGCGTTAAGACACCGCAGATCTCATTTATGCTGCCCATGTTCAATTATGACGACGTGGCGGTCCAGTTAAGGGAGATCTACACGAAATTGTACGGAGCGGGGCTTTATCAGGATCTGTGGTTCTACTGGAAAGGAAAGCCGCTGATCGTGGGTTATCCCGGCAGATTGAACGTTGTGAAAAATCCGCTGGACAAGGAAATATCTGAATTCTTCAATTTCCGCGTGATCAATCACGCTCAGTCGCAGGATCATATCCAGGTCCAGGCAGAAGACGGTACGCCGGTGGTAATGGGTGCGATACAGTCGGAGGTAACGGACAGCTACCAGCTCTGGAACTGGATATCCACATACCCGCAGCTTATTAACCGCAACCCTGACGGCAGCCCCGAGCAGGTGGCTGTGGCGATCGCGCATAACTGGTGCGCGGAAACGCATCTGACCGCCATGAACAACCCGAAATTCCAGGTGTTCGGAAGACATTACGACCCGGTAAAAGGCAAAGTTGACAGCCGCGAAAACGCGAAGCTGTACGGCGCCTATTTCAGCGCACAATGGGAGTACGCACTGAATATTGACCCCGAATTTATCTGGGTCACCGGCTGGAACGAATGGGTCGCGGGGCGGTTCAAGGACTTCTGGGGCGTTGAGAACGCTTTCCCGGACAATTTCAGCGACGAATACAGCCGCGATATCGAGCCCTCAAGGGGAGATCTGAAGGACCATTACTATTATCTGCTCGTGGATTTCATACGCAGATATAAAGGTGTTGAACCCGCTAAAGTGTCGGACGTACCGGTGTCGATCGATATCAATACCGGCGCGGGCTGGGAGAGCGTTGAAAATGTGTACGAGACGTACGCGGGCGATACTGAAGACCGGAATACAAAAGGGTACGTTAACTTCGATACGGGCAAACAGTTCGAATACGTTAACACCACCGGCCGCAACGATATTGTCCTCGCGAAAGCCGCATATGACAGCGACAACGTGTATTTTATGGCGGAAACGGCGAAAGACCTTACCCCTTATACCGATCCTTCGTGGATGAGGCTGCTGCTGGAAGTAGAAGAAACCGGAGGCAGAAAATTGTCCGACGGTACCCCGAACTGGGAGAGCTTTCAGTATATTATCGGGCGCGAGGCAGGCACGGACGGATCCGTCAGGACTATCGAGCGTTCGACCGGAGGCTGGAACTGGGAGAAGATCGGGGACGTCAATTTCAGCGTCAATGCGAATCGCATCCAGATCGCTGTGCCGAGAACGCTTCTCGGGATCGGCGAAGGAGACAGTTTCGTACTTAATTTCAAGTGGTCGGACAATATGCAGGTCGACGGCGATATACTTGATTTCTACGTGAACGGAGACGTTGCCCCTGAAGGCAGATTCAAGTATCAGCTCGCGGCCGGGACCGTGCCGGAGAGGGAAAGCGCTAAGCAGGAGACCAAAAAAGATCCGGTGCCGTGGATCGTTGCCGGGGCGGCGGTAGTGGCCGCAGGCGCTGCAGTGACCGCGGCTGCCGTCATAGGAAAGAAAAATAAAGAGAAAGAAGGCAAAACGGAGCAGTAATCATCCGGAATTAATTGCCGAAGCAGGAGTTTTCATATGATCAGGATCGTTGAACTCGATACAATAGCAAAAGTGATGGAACTGATAGAAGATCAGAAATATAACAGTTCTATTCACCGCATGCGCTCAACGTACTTTTACAGGGGGCTGCCGGACGCCGGGTTCAGACTTACGACGAGCCTGCGCATGAACTGCAAACATCTTTACGGCGACCTCGAGCCCGCGGTCTTAAAGGCATTTACAAAATATGCCCGCATCGAAGATCCCGAGCTGAGCGGTTCAATATGGCGGCAGATGATAATAGGGCAGCATCACGGCCTTCCGACAAGGCTTATGGACTGGACGCGCTCTCCGCTCACTGCGCTGCATTTTGCGAGCACAGAGACCAATTTTGATAAAATGGATACGCGCGACAGTGTTGTGTGGCGGATAGATATGAGCGACGTCAATAAAAATCTGCCGCAGAGATATATTGACGTCCTCGAGCGCAACCACGCGTTCGTGTTCTCGGTAGAATCGCTCGACGAACTCGTTGACAACCTCTCCGAATACGACGAGGATATGGGCGGGAACGCATTTGTCAGCATCGAACCGCCGTCCGTTGACCAGCGCATAATCAACCAGTATTCGTTTTTCTCGATCATTCCCAACGGCATGACCGACATCGAGGGCTTCCTTTCAGGATGTACACAAAACACCGTAAAGTATATAATAAAAAAAGAGATCCGCTGGGACGTGCGCGACCTTCTGGATCAGCTTAACATAAACGAGAGGATCCTGTATCCGGGCCTCGACGGACTCTCGAAATCGATCGCCCGGCATTACTTTGTAAAACGTGAACTTGTAAAAGAAGCGGGCTTCGATCCCGATGCATTCGTTGGCCACGGCAGGCCGGAGTAAGTGCCATAAATTGGAGGAAACTGTATGAAAGTTGTTTTGGATCATTTAACGAAAAGATTCCCTAACCGGAACAAGAAGATCAAAACCGAAGTGGTGGCGGTTGACGATTTTAATTTTGAGATCCCTGACGGAAAACTTGTCGGACTGCTCGGACCGTCCGGCTGCGGAAAAAGCACTGCGCTGAATCTGATCTGCGGCCTTGAAACGCCGACTAAAGGAAAAGTTTTTTTCGGGGACGAGGACGTTACCGAATATCCGCCGGAGCGCCGCGGAGTGGGTATGGTCTTCCAGAACTACGCACTGTATCCGCATATGACCGTACGCGATAATATCATTTTCCCGCTCACCAACCTGAAAGGTAATAACAAGCTCACGAAAGAGGAAATGAACACCCGCGCTGAAAAAGCCGCGGCACTCGTACAGATCTCCGAACTTATGGAGCGCAAACCGAGCGAAATGTCCGGCGGACAGCAGCAGAGAGTTGCCATCGCCAGAGCCCTTGTGAAAACGCCCAGAGTGCTGCTGCTCGACGAACCGCTGTCAAACCTTGACGCCAGGCTGAGGCTTCAGACGCGCGAGGAAATCAGAAAGATCCAGAAGGAAACCGGCGTCACGACCATATTCGTAACGCATGACCAGGAGGAGGCAATGAGTATCTCCGACCTCATTATCGTTATGAAGCTCGGGCGCGTGCAGCAGATCGGAGCTCCTCAGGAGGTGTACGACGAGCCGGTCAATCTTTTCGTGGCCAAGTTCCTCGGAACGCCTGCGATCAACGTCTTCTCCGGCAACGTTTCGGGCGGGAAGCTTTTTATAGGTGACAAGTGCGTTCTCGAGACCGAAGGGGCGCGCGACGGAAAAGTTTACGTCGGTATCCGGCCCGAGGGCTTCGTTCCGGATGCGGAAGGTCCGTTCGAATCTAAGCTTCTGCGAGTTGAGGTCATGGGCAGAGATATAACGGTCGTATCCGAACACGAACTTGCGGAAAATCCGACGGTAAGATCGATCATCAGCGCCGAAAATCGCATTGACGTCACCTCCGAGACCGTCCGTTTCACATTAAAGCCAAATAAAGTATTTCTGTTTGACGCCGATACCGAAGAGCGCGTGTTCTTCAAGACCGAATAATTATCCGGGAGTAAAGCATATGAAAAAAAGCGGATTTAAAGCATGGCTGTACCTCCTGCCCGCGTTTATCTTCCTGGCGGTATTTATGATATACCCCCTGGTGGACGTAGTCATTTATTCGCTCGAGGAGGGCTACAGCTTCACTTCACAGCAGAGCCTCGGCGTCGGTCTGTACAACTTCTCAAAAGTGCTGCGAGACCCGATGTTCCTCCAGGCCCTGAAAAACACGTTTCTGATGGTTATAATTACGGTACCGATCTCCACGGGGCTGTCGCTCCTGATCGCGTACGGACTCAGCTCTATAAAAAAGCTGCAGGAACTGTTCCAGACTATATATTTTCTGCCATACGTGACAAATACGCTCGCCGTAGGTATGGTTTTCATGATCCTGTTCAACGACACGGAACACAGCGCGGGACTGGTGAGCGCTATAATCCGGTTCTTCGGCGGCGCGGGGGTCAATTTTATTAAGGGGCCGTACTGGGCGAAGATGTTCGTGCTGTGCTTCTACACCATCTGGATCGTCATGCCGTTCAAAATACTGATATTGACCAGCGCGCTTGCTTCGGTGAATCCGAACTTTTACAAGGCGGCTAAGGTCGACGGCGCGTCAAATGCGAAGATATTCTTCAAAATCACGCTTCCGATGATCTCCCCGACGCTCTTCTATCTGATCATTACCGGATTTATCGGCGCGTTCAAAGCATACAGCGATGCGGTCGCACTGTTCGGTACGGATCTTAACGCGGAGGGAATGAATACCATTGTGGGCTACGTTTACGATAAACTGTACGGCAGCGGAGGAGGTTACCCGTCCTACGCGAGCGCGGCGGCGCTGATACTGTTCTCGATAGTGCTCACGATCACGGTAATAAATCTTATTATCCGCCGCAAGAAAGTAATTTATTGAGGGGGTGCTGCTATGAACGAAAACAACGAACTTGACAGAGCGGAAGCGAAAAAGACCGCACGTAAAAGCGTTGCCGGCGCCGTTATAAAGTATTTTCTGCTGACACTCTGGGCACTGATGGTACTGTTCCCGTTCTACTGGATGATATTGTCCTCGATCAAATCATACAGTGAGTACAGCCAGGAAGTTACGCCCAAACTTTACGCCGCCTCACCGACGCTTAAGAATTATATTGACTCGTTCAACGCAGTGCCGCTCGCACGGTACTTCCTGAACACGTTCATATTCACCGTTGTCACCACTGCGGTGATGCTCGTGGTATCGATCCTCGCGGCGTACGCCTTCTCCCGCCTTGAATTCAAAGGAAAAAATTTTGTGTTCACGCTGTTCCTTTCACTGATGATGATACCGAACGAACTTGTGATAATAACCAATTTCGTTACTGTCACGAACCTCGGACTCAGAAACTCTTTCCCGGGCCTTATACTGCCGTCGGTCGCGTCGGTGTTCTACATCTATCTGCTGAAAGAGAATTTTGAGCAGATCCCGGACGAGCTGTACAAAGCGGCGAAGGTAGACGGTACTTCAGACCTCAAATATCTGCTGAAAGTTGTCGTTCCGATCGCAAAACCTACGATCGTTACGGTGGCAATACTTAAAGTTATCGAGTGCTGGAATTCGTACGTGTGGCCGAGGCTCATCACGGATAAACAGGAATACTACCTCGTTTCAAACGGTATTCAGGAAATACGCCAGAACGGCTTCGGAAGGGAAAATATTCCCGAAATGATGGCCGCGGTCGTGGTCGTTTCCGTCCCGCTGATCATCCTGTTCCTCGTGTTCCGCAAGAAGATCATGGCCGGAGTTTCGAGAGGGGGACTGAAAGGATGAAAAACAGAAAGAACCTCTTTATAAAAATTGCCGCCGCCGCTGTATGCGCGCTGATGCTGTGTACGCTCTTCGCATCCTGCCACAAAGGAAAGGCAATCGTCGGATTCGTTGTCCCCGGCCATTCCGTTAACGCGCAGGGAGAGGAAGTGATCGATCCCGGGTACGAACTTTCCGGTAATTACGAGATAACGTTCTGGGCTAAAAATGATACGAACGTGGCGCAGACGAAGATATACAAAGAAGCCATAGAGGATTTCGAGGCGCTTTACCCGAACATAAAGGTGAATATGAAGCTGTATACGGACTACAATATGATATACCGCGACGTTATCACCAATATTCCTACTCACACCACGCCGAACCTCTGCATTTCGTATCCGGACAACGTCGCTGCGTACCTTGCGGGCGATAATACCGTCGTTCCGCTCGACGACCTTATCTCCGATCCATATTACGGCCTGGGCGGCAGCAAACTGAAATTTGACGGACCGTCTATGGCTGAGATCGTTCCGCAGTTCATAGAAGAAGGAAAACTCGAAGGACATTATTACTGCCTGCCTTATATGCGCTCGACAGAAGCGCTTTACGTCAATAAAACTTTCGTGGAGAAGCTCGGCTACACTCTGCCGGATATCGTCACGTGGGATTTCGTGTTCGAAGTATCCGAAAAAGCGCTCGAAAAGAACGCGGACGGAACGTATAAGGTTTCGGGCAAGAACGTACTCATCCCGTTCATCTACAAGTCCACGGACAATATGATGATCCAGATGCTGAAGCAGCTCGGTGCGGGCTATTCGAAGGACAACGGCGAGGTGCTGATCTTTAACGACACTACCCGGAAACTGCTGCTCGACATTTCTCCGCACGCAAAAACGAAAGCGTTCTCCACTTTCAAGATCGTGAGCTACCCGGGCAACTATTTTAACGCGGGCGAGTGTATTTTCGCGGTCGATTCGACTGCAGGCGCGACGTGGATCGGCAGCAATTCTCCGCTTAAAGAAATATCGGACGATAAACTCGTCGATTTCGAGACCGTGACGCTTCCCGTACCTCAGTTCGACACGAACGCTCCGAAGATGATATCACAGGGCCCGTCGATGTGCATATTCAACAAAGACGATCCCGAAGAAGTGCTCGCCACGTGGCTTTTCGCCCAGTTCCTGCTCACAGATAAGGTCCAGATAGCGTATGCGCGCACTGAGGGGTACGTTCCTGTGACGCTCAAGGCACAGGAGACCGAAGAGTATAAAGATTACCTTTCCAGAGCGGGAGAGGACAACGACGATTTTTACCACGTTAAGATCGATGCCGCGAAACTGCTGCTTTCCAATCAGGAGAATACTTTCGTAACGCCTGTATTCAACCACAGCGCGGATCTCAGGAACGCCGCCGGTCAATTGATCGAGGAGGTAGTTAAGTCGAACAACCGCCGCGAGAAGGTCGATGACGCTTATATTGACGCTCTTTACGCGAAAGTGACGAAACTTTACGGTCTCGACGAGATCGAAGTGAAGAACGGCGGGGAAGAGGAAAATAAAAAGCAGGAGCTCGGAAGAATGCCCGGCGGGTCAATCGCGCTGCTTACGGTGCTCGGGGTCACGTGGGTCGGACTTGCAGCGTATTTTATAAGCGAAAAATTGAAAGAAAAGAAAAAAAGTGGTTGACAACGTAAATTCATTTGAGTATAATCACCATCGCTGACTGCGTTAGGTTTGGCCGGCGCTCTCAGTGATTCGCGAGTATGGTGGAATTGGCAGACACGTGCGTTTAAGGGGCGCATGGGAGACCGTATCGGTTCAAGTCCGATTACTCGCACTTGATCCAGCCCGGATGCTTATTAAGCGATTCGGGCTGTTTTCTTTTTGCCGGAGGTTTTGAAAATGAACGAACACGAACTGAAATATATGCTTGACGGGGCCGGATACGACGCCTGCATGAAAGCGCTTTGCGACAAATGCAAAGAATGCGGCACCGAACGCCTTATAATTAATTATTATTACGATACTGCCGCGCGTGCGCTTCATAAAGAGGGGATAACGCTCAGAATAAGGCAGATCGGTGACCGCCTCCAGGGCCAGATAAAACGCCACGATAAGGGGGCGAGCGCCGACAGTAATGAGTCATATTTTGAAGTAAGCGAACTTCCTTCAGCGATCAGATTTGAGGGGCGCAAAGCAAAACTGCTCGGCGCGCTGGTGAATAAACGTACTGTCTTCAAGGCTGACGGTATGGAATTCGATCTCGATGCTGTGAGCTATCTCGGAAAGTCTGATTATGAGCTGGAAATAGAATTTGCAGAAGGAAAAGAAGCTGAAGCACACGCCGCGGCGATCTCTCTCGGCGTCGCTTTTCTGCCGAAGCGCGGCGGCAAATTTTCACGGTTCCTTAAAGCACTTGCAAAAATAGAAGACAGCGTGATTGCCCCGGGCGCGGTTAGCGGAGAAGGGGACGAATTATAATTTACGGCAATATCATTCCGTTAACCTTACGGATACTTCGCCCGTTGACAACGTAATTGTGTCTCCGCTGCTGTTTTTTACTATGAGCCCGAAGTCGTGCGTCAGGCCTGCGGCTTCGGCTGTGTACAGCGCCTGTCCGGCCGCATTTTTAACTGTAAGCTTTCTTCCGAACATCCATGAGATCCTTTTTAAATAGCTCTCGTAAAGCGCTTCCGGGGCGCTTTTTTCATTTTCGGAAAGGGCGCTGAGCTGAGTTTTCAGTTTTTTGATGATCCTCCCGGCGAGAAACTCCCGCGGGTAAGATGAAATGCGACTGACACAACCGGAACCGGCTTTGTCCCCGCTGATCGCCTGCTGCTTTTCGCTCACAGTTCCTGCGATGCCTTCAAGTTCGGACGGAAAACCACCAAGCGGCCGGGAAATATTGACGCCGATACCGATGACCGCGAACGACAGCCCGCTTCCTGTTATCCTGCCTTCCGTCAGTATTCCTCCGGCCTTTTTGCCGTCAATAATAATATCGTTGACCCATTTAATGCGCGCCTTCGTGCCGAACAGTTCGTCGATGCTCCGGGCAACGCACGCTCCGGCCGCAACGGTCAATTTTGCGCATATTTCGTCTGTTTTTACGCTTTTCGGGAGCACGTCGTCCCGAATTATCAGACTAAGGTAAAGGCCGCTGCTTTCGGGCGAATAAAAAGTTCTCCCGAGTCTGCCGCGCCCTGCCGTCTGCGATTCCGCGATCACCGCCGTATACGAGGCAGCTCCGTCCGCGGCAAGTTTCGCTGCGAGCAGGTTGGTCGAATCTACGCATTCTTCCGTGATAAGCATCCCGTCGCTAATTACTGCTTCGGTCAATATTATTTTACGCTGGAGTCCCATTTTACCTGCCGCCTGCCTTTGCCTTATGCCTCTTAGACGTATTGCCTTGTGCCGCAAAAGCACTACGCCTTCGCGGTGCTGCAACGTTGTCCGCTCGCTTCGCTGCATCCCGCCGATTGTAACATCGAAACGGAAAAGCGTCAATACTCGTCAATACGATCTTGCGCGCGGCTGAAAAACGCGAGACGCAACTAAAGACGCAACTTAAGAATTCTATATTTTTGAAAAATGTGCTATAATCTATTAACGCTCTTGCGGGCGCATTATATTGAGAATGGACAGGACGGAGAAAATGCTCAAACTTGTTGACATCGAATTTTCTGCGAATACCGAAACGGGCAGAAAAGACATTTTAAAAGGAATAAATCTTGAGATCGGCGACGGGTTTACCGTTGTCACCGGACCGAACGGGGGCGGGAAGTCCTCTTTGGCGAAAGTGATCTCCGGCCTTTATAAGCCTACGGCAGGGCGCATTTATTTAAACGGCCGCGACGTTACTGATATGAGTATTACGGAGCGTGCGAAGGCCGGGATCAGTTACGCGTTCCAGCAGCCGGTGCGGTTCAAGGGGCTTACTGTTAAGGATCTTATTACGATCTCGGCGGGGAAAGACATATCTGTATCGGAGGCGTGCGAATATCTTTCATCGGTAGGACTGTGCGCCAGAGATTATATTGACCGCGAAGTAAACGCGAGCCTTTCGGGCGGCGAGCTCAAGCGAATAGAAATTGCCACCGTCCTTGCGCGCGGGACGGATTTTGCCGTATTTGACGAGCCCGAGGCCGGAATCGATCTGTGGAGCTTTCACAGCCTTATAAAGGTCTTCGAGCGTATGCGCGAAAAAACCAGCGGGGCTATAATGATAATATCGCACCAGGAGAGGATACTTGATATTGCCGACCGCATCGTCGTAATAAGCGAAGGCAGAGTGGAGCGCGAGGGGACAAAAGCGGAAATATTGCCCGGACTTATGTACGACCGCGCCTGCCCGAGGCTCGACGGCGTCAATGAATAAGTTTTTGCTGTGTTTCGGAGGTTTGATATGGATCAGCTTAATTTTGATATAGATTTTGAAATGAAAGACGTCGCCGCGGTGGGACGCGGACTGCTCGATTCGATCGCCGGGATCACGGAAGTGCCCGACGGCGCGTTCAACATCAGGGCGGACGGCAGGTCGATAGGCCGCGCACAGACGAAAGCGGTGGAGATCGTTACAAAGAAGGATAAGCCGGGGATTGATATATTCATTAAGCCCGGAACGACGGGAGAAAAAGTGTACATTCCCGTAATATTGACCGAACCCGGCCTCCAGGACCTCGTCTATAATGATTTTTATGTCGGAGAAGCATCGACAGTCGAGATCATTGCCGGCTGCGGCATACACAACGACGGGTGCGGCGAGTCTCGCCACGACGGCATCCACACGTTCCACGTCGAAAAGAACGCGCACGTTAAATATGTCGAACGCCACTACGGTGAAGGCGGGGGAGAGGGCACGAACGTGATGAATCCGACGACTGTGGTCAATCTCGGAAAGAATGCTTATATGGAGATGGAAACGACGCAGATCAAAGGCGTGGATTCGACTGAACGTGTGACGCGCGGCGTGCTTGAAGACGGGGCGCAGCTCGTGGTCAATGAGAAGATTATGACGCATGGTGTACAGCATGCGACAACAGATTTTGTGGTCGAACTGAACGGCGACGGCTCTTCGGCAAACGTGGTTTCCCGCTCTGTTGCAAAGGACAATTCCCGCCAGCAGTTTACTGCCGATCTTCGCGGCAATGCCCGCTGCCACGGTCACAGCGAGTGTGACGCTATTATTATGGACAACGCGGTCGTTTCTTCTCTGCCTCAGATCACGGCGAATTCAGTGGATGCCGAGCTGATACACGAGGCGGCAATAGGCAAGATCGCCGGCGAGCAGCTTGAGAAGCTTATGTCGCTCGGGCTTTCCGAGTCCGAAGCTGAGGCAAAGATCATCGATGGTTTCCTGAAGTAAAACCCGGGCGGTCTCCTGGTTTCCTGGAGGGTTTTCTTAAGGGCTTTCTTAAGGGCTTTTTTAAGGGGCTTCTCAAGGGCTTTCTCAAGTGGCTTCTCAAGGGCTTTCTCAAGTGGCTTCTCAAGGGCTTTCTCAAGGAAAACTTAACAGTCTTTCAGCGACAGACTCTCCCGCTCTCGCTCCCCAGTCTCTCTTCGGGCTCTCCGCGGGCTCTGCGGGAAAAATTACTGTTGCATTTTATTTTTTGTTGTAGTATAATATGCTTCGCTGCTTGAAAAGGCGGCTATCTATCGCGGGGTAGAGCAGCTGGTAGCTCGTCGGGCTCATAACCCGGAGGTCGTTGGTTCAAATCCTTCCCCCGCAACCAAAAAAGCAAGGCATCCGTCAGGGTGCCTTGTTTTTTTGGTGGGGAAGAAAAGTCTGGCAGGGAAGGTCCGGGTTATGAGCACGACGAGCGGGCACCGCAAAGGGCGCGAAGCGATAACCCGGAGGTCGTTGGTTCAAATCCTTCCCCCGCAGCCATACCACTTTAGCACTTTAATGTGGTAAATTTTCACTTTAGTGCTTGTGTTTTTTCTTTTTTAATCAAAAAGGTATTGACATCCTATATTTCATTTAATATAATGGTTTCACCGATTCGGTGAAAGGATGGATTTCAATGAAACAAGGCTTGACTGATTTGCAGTACGAACAACTTGCCAAAGAAGCTTTTACAAAGCTAATGAGCAGTATCCCTTTCGTATCAGATATTGAAATAATAAAAACTGGGTTGCAACGCGGGTTTGGTGACTTTCGCGCTGTCGTTCACTTTACGGATTCAAAAGCAGTTCAGGATTTTTACGTAGAGGTTAAATCCAACGGTGAGAAGCGGTACGCTAATATCTTTTGCATGGAAGCAAAACAGCACATCGATGATTTATGCTACTTGTTTATGGCACCTTATGTATCGGAATCAACATCTGAATATCTGCGTGAAAACAATCTGAGTTTTTTGGATTTAAGTGGTAATTGTTTTATTTTGACAAGACGAATGATAATTCATGTTAGCGGAAAACCGAATCAGTTCATTGAGAAACGAGAAAAGAAGAACTATTTATCAAAGTCGTCTTCGGCAGCTTCTGCGGTTATCAGAACGATGCTGAATGATCCGGATAAATGGTGGAAAGTCAAAGAATTGTCTGAGGTTTCGAAGAAAGCTATCGGAACTGTTTCGAACGTAAAAGTTTTTCTGACAGAAAAAGATTGGATTGACGACCATATTTATCAATTCCGTTTAAAAAATTTCAAGGAGCTACTTTATGTATGGAGCAAAGACTATCATAAAAAAAAATCAATAACAAAGGAATATTATTCTTTGTTTTCTTTGCCAGAACTTGAGACAGAAATATCAAAATGGAGCAAAACGCATGACCGCAATGCCGTACTTGGCGGTTTTTCCGCCGCGGCAAGATATGTGCCAACTGTTCGGTATAACAAGATCAACGTTTATGTTGCAGAAGAAGGATTGTACGAATTTGAAAAAGATCTTGCTTTGACGCCGGTTAGTTCGGGAGGAAATATTGTTGTGACGATCCCTCATGACGATACTCCATGTATGTTCAATCAGGAAATCAATGATTCTATAGTTTCATCACCGGCACAAACCGTTATTGATTTACTTGGAATGCCAAACCGCGGAGAAGAGGCCGCCGAAGCGATCATATCTAAATACTATAGGAGGTAGTCAAAATGGATAAGAATGATAATTTGAAAAAATCGACAGATTATTCTCAAGGTCAAAAAGATGCCGCCTATTCCGTACTTGGCGAAATTGTTAACTTACTTGCCGATTATTCTGACAATTTACGTATTATCGGAGGATGGGTTCCAACTCTTTTGTATCCGGACAAAGAGCATATCGGATCAATAGACGTTGACGTTTTGCTGAATCAGCAAAAGATCCAAAAAGCCCAAGGGTATGAGAATATCAGACGAATTCTGACCAGAAACGGTTATACAAAACATCCTGATAAGTACTTTTCTTTCGTTAAAACCGTGAGTATTCAAGGGGTTGACTATTCTGTCGATGTTGACTTCCTTTCAGGGAAATACGGAGGAGACGGAGGAAATATCAGTAAACACGTAGACGGAATCAAAACTCTTCCTGCTACCGCGGGGAACTTTGCGTTTGAGTTTCAGCCGCAAAAAGTCAAAATCGAGTATCAACGTCCGGACGGTGCAAAAGATTTTGGAAACGTCAGCGTGATTTCCGTCATTCCGTATATAGTTATGAAAACCGACGCACTTGGCAGAGGAAAGCCAAAAGATGCATACGATATTTACTGTACAATCACATCATACCCCGGTGGTATCATAGCCCTGGCTAAAGAATTTCTGCCATACTCAAAAAAGAAGCTCATCCAAGAAATGTGCGAAAAACTCAAAGAAAAATTTGCATCGCCGGATCATGCCGGCCCAACCGATATAGTAGCTTTTTTGGACATTTCAGATGAAGATGAGATCCTGAGAATAAAGCAGGATGCGTATCAGCGCGTCAAATATCTGATAGATATTTTAGACAAAGAGTAATCAAAACAGAAAAGTGAACTCCTCCCTTGCGATACCATTGTACCGCGAAGGAGGAGTTCTGTAAAATGTGCGATTTCAGGCTTGGTCGGTCAGCAGATAAGCGGATGAAAATGCGCGCAGGGGCCGTAAATACTTGATTTTATTGTGGTATGGTCAAATCCGTTATCTCCACTCGGACCATACCGCTTTAGTGCTTTAAAGTGATGAATTTTCAGTTGGGATAGAAGACAATGCAGACCTGAATCTTTACTTTTTTGTAAATTGGAGCGAATCATCTTTACTTTTCCGCTTTCTTGTGTTATAATAAGTAAAGATGAAAGTGAGGTCACACTATGTTTTCATATAAAGGGTTGGAACAAAAACTGAAAGAGCGGGGAATTGGACGTTCTGATCTGACAAAACTGTTAGGGCTTTCTTCGCGGACGGTCGCAAAGGTAGGCAAAGGCGAGAAGCTTTCGCGCGGGGTTATGGAAAAACTTGCAGATTTCTTTGGGTGTTCTCCCGAAGAATTGTGCAGGGAGGTTTCGGACAATCCAATTCTGCAAATGCTGCGGGAAGAAAAAGAGGCGAAAATTTCCGGAGGGCTTTATCACGAGCTGCAGGTGCGTATGACCTACAACTCCAACCACATCGAAGGAAGTAGGCTCACGGAAGATCAGACACGATTGATTTTCGAAACGAACACGCTGAACGTCGGAGACGGCGTTCCGGTGGACGACATTTTGGAGACGGTGCATCATTTCCGCGCCATTGACTACGTCATCGATTCGGCGGATCAAGTTCTTACCGAAGACATCATCAAGGAACTGCATTATATCCTCAAGCACGATACCAAGGATTCAACGCTTGATTGGTTCGCGGTAGGTGATTATAAAAAACGTCCGAACGTGGTTGGCGGTCGGGAGACGGCAAAACCGAAGGATGTACCGGTGCAGATGAAAAAGTTGCTTGACGAATATAACGCGAAGCAGGATATAACGGTCAACGATATCATCGCTTTCCACGCCGAATTTGAAAAGATCCATCCTTTCCAGGATGGCAACGGTCGCGTCGGCAGACTTATCGCGCTGAAAGAATGTCTGCGGTTCTGTATCGTGCCGTTCCTCATCGAAGACAGCAAAAAGATGTTTTACTATAGAGGCCTGTCAGAGTGGGATAACGAAAAAGGCTGGCTCACCGACACCTGTCTTGATGGTCAGGATACATTCAGAAAATTGCTTGAAATGTTTGAAATAGAACTGGACTGAGAAGGCAATGTTTAGTCAAAAACAAAAAAGTTAAACCCAAAAACAATCAATTCTATATATTAGTAACAATTTGAAAGCAAGCAGGAAAAACAGCAACATTAGTGTTATCAAACTTTTATGTAATGATGCAAATTATATTTTGAGGGAAAGAGCAAAAGGCCTTAGGAAACTTTAAGCGATAACGTAAATCTAAAAGAATGGCAGCCCTATGATTGAGAGCTGTCATTCTTTATTCTATCTTAGTATACTGTTTTCAAAACGTTTGGCATGGTGGTTCCTCTTATGTTTTTGTTAATGATCCATGGAGGAAAAATGCGCGCAGGTGCCGTAAACACTTAGTTTTATTTGTGGTTTGGTCAAATCCGTTATCTCCACTCAGACCAAATCTTTGTAGCCACAAATCCAGTGCTTGGGTATTTGATCAAAGCCTTGAAAACCTAATCCTCGTCATACGTTATTTCATAATGCAGTTGGAACGCTCCGGCAAGGTATCTGCGGCGGAGGTCGCTGTTTATCCATTCGATATTCTTTTGAAAAACGCTGCTGCCGCCGTTCCATTCGACCAGCTCGTCATGCCGCGGATCTTTCTTGTCTTGGAGAATACGGATCAACTCTGAGAATCCTCCCGGGCCGCCGCAGTCCTCCGGTGGTGCGTCGCCTTTCAACTCCGTACATACCGGGGCGGGTAGATCAGCGTCTTCAATTATCTCGACAAGCCGAATCTCGTGAGTCCACCCGTCGCCGAAATCATATTCGTAAGAAATGCGGTCGGTCTTAGAAAAGACCTCCTCAAGCGTGATCTCCCGCTCGTCAACGATTTCGCACCCGCGTGCGCCGTATATGTCATCATCTTCCGGAGACGGTATTCTTGCTAACTGTATCGGACGGCCACTTTTTGACCGCTTCAGGATAAACTCATGCAAGTGGTAATCTTTCCACAAAAACAAATTCTGAATGATATCGTGCAGATAGAATAGCGAAAAGTTCATAGGTACCGTAACGCATCTGAGGCAAGGCGTTTCAAGCTCAAGTGATATGTCAAAAACGCCGGCACGGGTACTGTAGAGCTTGCCATATTTTTCTTTAAGCGCACGTTCTTGCTCTTCGTAGGTTGCGTAGACGTCCTTTTTGTCGGAGGTGAACCTGAGATCATCATTGATCATAGGAAGCAGAACCGTTTGAAAACGATCGTCGGGTTCAAAACAGTTTTCGTAGCGTTCAATTCTTTGGCAGAACTTGTTTAATCTTGCAACGGAAGACCTATCGCCTGTTTTACACAAGCTTGCCGGGAAACAGCAATCGGCGATATAGCGGTCGATCACCTCTTGGGAGATGCTTTCCGATGCGAGCATATTCCGTAATCCTGCCTCCAACAGTTCTTGCAACTTCTTTTTATCGCCTGCCGTGATCCCGTACAGCAGGAAACCGCATCCCGTCGAATCATTGGCGATCACAATGCACTTTCTGCGATTCATCACGATAAGATTTGCGGAAAAAGCAAAAAGTGGATCAATTCCTTTTGTGGCCTGTTCCGGAGATATGCCTAAATAATCAATCAGTTTTTTTGTGCATCCGATTTGTATCATAATTGCCTTTCCTTTCTAAGACTTAACAAAATCTCAGATCAATGTTCAACTCTGTAAAACTTTTGATACTTGCTCTTAGGTTTCTCCGGTATCGTCATCGCGAGTTTGCCCGCGACGACAAGCGGTCTCAGGTATTTTGTAACAACGTAATACGGCGTTTGGATGTTCAGCATTGAGGCGATCTCTTCCTTGCTTTTCGGCTCTGTGCAAAAAGTAAGTATCCGTTCTTCGACGGTGACGGATGGACTGCCGGGAACGATCGACGTTTCCTTTTTTGAAAACAGCGTCGCCTTGAAAATGCCTCTGTAGTTTTCAAACAGCGGCTCGGGAAGCCCGGCTTTCCTCATTGCTTCACGAATCGTCGGAATACCGGAAAAACGGTTTTCGGTATCGATCATGACTTCGAGATTGCTTGCGATAAACGGGTTTCTTGTGTCTCCCGGGACTTTTCCGAGATCGTTGATCGTCAGGCGTCCGTAAAGCCCGCCAGGATTTTCTACCACAAGTCTGTCGCGGAAAAGGATCACTCTGACAGGGGAGCCCTCGGTATGAACGCTGTAATCTCGGTGGATCAGAGCGTTCAGGATCAATTCGCGGACGGCGACGAGCGGATATTCCGGCTTATCGGTCCTGCGACCGTTTTCATCCACAACAACGGCGGTTTTTATGTTTCGCCTTACAAAGTTCATTGCGCCTTCCAGCATCTCCGGTATCGTTCCGTCAAAGCGCTTGTTGTCGATAAAGCGTTCTCCGGACGCTCCGAGGTCGCCAATCTCATATCCGTCTACGACCATAGCGGTGATACCGAGCTGGGGGAAAAACGCTTGGGGATAATCGCCGACAAGCATCAGCCCGGCGACGGTAGGCTTGCCGTTATCCGTGAGCCCTTGAAGTTTCATGATTCTGAGATCATCCTGATTTGCGAGCTGCGGCTTTTCCGTTTTTAGCTTTGCAAAATACAAACTCAGTTTTTCGCGGCTGAGATCATCCGTTTCCGCGCGGTCCACGATTCGCAGCTCGTCGCGGATCTTCTTTTTATAGACTTCGTAACTGTAGATTTCATATTCGGTCATCGGCATATCCGCGTCGCCTACGCGAACATAAGAGCCGCGGATCCTGCCGGCTGGCTTATAGAAGCAAGGTTTATTTTCGGGCTCGCACTCCGGTATTTCGGCGCTTACGACCACTTTTCCTTCGTATTCGGCAACCGTAAAAAACGGGCGAACGACCGGTTCCATCTGCTCCGCGGCGTTTTTGACCTGGACCTGCAGATCCTGCGCGTCATATACGCCCGTAACCTCATACCCAGCCTTTTCATCAACGCCGAAAATGATCGTACCGCCGTCATTCTGGTTGGAAAAGCTTGACAGAGTATCGTAAAGCTTTTTAGACGTGCCGCCCAACGCCTTTTTGACTTCCACATACTGTTTTTCGCATTTCTGACGCTTCAGAGCGTCTATCAGTTCTATCAGATCTTTCTCTGTCAATGCTGTTGCTCCTTTCGTTATCACAATCTTATTATAGTGTTTTTCAAAACGATTGTCAAACATTTTTCAAAACAAAATCACGTTTTTCAAAACGAATTTTGATATTTTAACAATTGTGTTTTGAAAAATGCGGCTTTTGTCAAATTGCGGAAGTGTTTCAGTGCCGCTTTTCGACAAAAGCCGTTGTTTTTATTGTCTTATGATCCTCGGAGGAAAAATGCGTGCAGGTGCCGTAAACACTTGATTTTGTTGGGATTTGGTCAAATCCGTTATCTCCACTCAGACCATACTACCTTAGCGCTGTAAAGTGATGAATTTTTACTTTCGGAGAGGTATTTAACAATCGTTATAATCGACAGAACAATGAACATTGTCAAAAACTTGTCGAAAAGTTGCGTCGTAAATGACGTAACTTTTTGATATTATGCTTTGACGTAGGCGTACTATAATGTTATAATATCGAAAAGTAGCGTCGGCCCAGACGATATTGTGAGGTATAGATATGATAAAAAGAGATTTGTATTTGAACCGCATCATAATTATGATGATAACGGTATTTATCATGTGAATCTTATTGATTTTCTTTTGGGAAAAGTGGAATTGTTTTGAAAACAAGCAAGTCTTGCGCGACCGTTCAAAGCGCGATCAAACGCCTGACTTAACTCTGATCGATCAAACAAAACGGGTCAAATAAAACCGGATAACGAACCAATATAAAAAATTCGGGGAGAATAATTGATATGAAAAAGACCGAACTCGTTGAACGCTCAAAAATGTATTTGAAATTACTTATTAACGGGATACATCCTGTAACAGGGGAGCAGATCCCGACAGATTCTGCCTTATTGGGGGATAGAGTTAAAAAATGTTTTAGCTTTATCAGCGGGATCCTTGATGAATACATTGAATTAACCGGCAAAGTTGAAAAGCTCGAGAAGGAAAAGGAAGCTAATACTGTTATTGTTATGAAAAAGCAGCCATTTGCAATTTCACACGAACAATGCCAGGACATCAAGCTTTCAAAAGAACCAATATCGATGTACTCACTTGTGAGAAATATCAACTCAGTAATCAATACAGAATCAATGGAAAAAATGACTTCAACCGTTATCAACAAGTGGTTATTAAACAGAGGATTTATAACGGCGTCAAAAGTTCCGACAACTGTGAACAAAACTGTATTCAGCCCGTCGGAACTTGCGGCAAAAATAGGAATAAAAACCGAATCTGTTATTAATAAGGCTACCGGCGAAATTAATCCGCAGATCAAATTCAGCGAAAGCGCTCAACTGTTTATAATTGAAAACATAGAAGAAATATCCGGATGCGTTTGATCACACTGAACTACTCAACTTAGCCTTTCACGAGCACGGTCTTCACGTTTTTGCCCGCGAGCGCATCGCGGAAAGCACGGTTCGTCTCGGAGACCGGATACGTTGTCGCCAGCGACCGGATAAGGGGCTGAAGTTCCGCGTGCTCTTTCAGGAAGGCGAGGTAGTCGTGAACGTCGATCATCGAATACTGCGAAGAACCGATGATCCGGAGCGCTTTAAACGTGATCAGCTCGGGCCGGATCTCAACGCCGCCCGCGTTACTGTATTGACCGGGAACGAGATAAACGCCGCGGTTTCGCAGAACGTTGATGCCGAGCGGGACAGCGGAAGGTGAGCCTGACGCCTCAAAGCACAGATCGACGCCGAGACCGCCGTTTTCCGCCTGGAGTTTTTTCTCAACCGCGTCCGTGCCTTCCGCCTGAAGGCTCAGCACTTCGTCAGCGCCGAGTTCGAGCGCCAGTCTGCGCTTTTCAGGATTATCCCTGCCGGTCACAGCATACAGTTTTTTTACGCCGATCGCGTGCAGATATACGATCGCGAAGCAGCCGACGGGGCCGAGCCCCTGAACGACGGCAACGGTTTCTTTTCCGGGGACAAAACCCGCTCTTTGGCCCAGTCTGAATGCGTGTATTGCCGTGGGCCCGGGGCAGGCGAAGACCGCAGCTGCGACGGGGTCAATTCCTTCCGGTATCCGTACGAGGTTCGCAAGAGGAGTGAAATTGACCTCCGCGTACCCGCCGAACAGGTAAGGCGAAGTGTTTATGCTGCCCTCGTTCGTGACTTTCATATTCACGCAGTTCGCGTCGTCGCCGCTGAGGCAGAGGGGACATTCACCGCACGGCACCGCAATGTCGGCAATGACGTTGTCGCCGGGCTTCAGCCCGTATTTCGCCGCTTCCTCCGGATCGCAGTCATTAAGTCTTCCTACAAATTCATGTCCTACTATCGAATCCGCCGGTGCAAACAGCGTTCCTCTTTGAAAATGCAGGTCCGTGCCGCATACGCCGCTCGCGATCAGCTCTGATCTTCCGTAGCCTTTCGGCGCCTTTACGACCTCGAATTCCCTGATCGCGAATGGCCTTCCGGGACCCTGAAACACCGCGCCCTTTGCGGAAGGCGCTTTGATCTTATTGCTCCCGATGCAGTTGTTTTCAATAATTTCAGTCATTTTAGCTAATCCTTTCTGGTACGAATAGTAAATCACTCGACGGTACAATCGAAATATTGTCCGTAGATATTTTTTATGCGCGAAATTTCATCCGGGCCAGGCGGAGATGTCGATGCGTATGCGTATTCTTTCCCCATTGCCGCATATTTTGCACTTCCGAGCCGGTGAAAGGGGAGCAGATCCACTGACTTCACGCCCGCGCCAAGTAATTGACCGCACATGATTTCCGCGTCGTTTTCTGACAAATTAAACCCCGGTACGAGGGGTACACGCACGCGCACGTTCTCGCCGCGCCCCGTAAGTTTGCTGATATTGTTAAGTACCGCTTCCCGGTCTCCTCCGACGATTTTTGCGTACTTTTCGCTGTCCGCAGTTTTATAATCGATAAGGAACACCTGAATGCGGCCGAGCAGCGGCACGAACCGCTCCCACGGAACGCACGCGGCTGTGTCTATGACCGTATTAACGCGTTCTTCAGCGAGCAGATCTATAAGCCCGGAGAACTCTTCGCTCTGAAGCATCGGCTCGCCTCCGCTTAAAGTGAGACCGCCGTCGTCCCCGTAAAATTCTTTATCTTCCAGCACTTCCTCCGCTATTCTCTCGATGGGCAAAAATCTCCCGTGAACGATAACTTTCCCTGCCTGCGCGTATACCAGGCGCTCGGGCAATGCCGAAACCGTCTCGGGGTTATGGCACCACGGACAATGCAGGTTACAGCCCTTCAGGAATACCGTCGTGCGTATCCCCGGACCGTCACCAGTGCTGAAGTGCTGTATTTCCGATACGTTTAACATGTTCAAAATTTCTGGCGCCCTGGCGGCAATTATCAGAGATCGTCGTGCTGTGTGCGGCTAAGTATGTCGAGCTGGACCTCTTTCGCGAGCGTAACGTAGAGGGCTGAGAAACCGGAGACGCGGACAACGAGGGAACGGTAGTTTTCAGGATGTTCCATCGCGTCGATCAGTATCTTGCGCGAAGTCGAATTGATCTGGACTTCCTGGCCGCCGCGGCTGAAATACACGCGGATCAGCTTAAGCAGCTTTTCACGCTTCCCGTCCGCGAAGGCGGAAGGCGCAAATTTCTGATTAACCACCGTGCCGCACGCGCAATTCGTGTAATCGGGTTTAGAGACGCTCAAGAGCGTTGACGTCACGCCGCGTGTATCGCATCCGTACGTGGGGGAGGCGGCGTCTGAAAGCGGCTTCCCGGCGAGTCTTCCGTCCGGCGTCGCGCCCAGAGCCATACCGGCGTTGATATTAGAAGTATTGGCCGCCATAGCGGTATAAAAACCGCCGCCGTCGTACGTGTGATACTTTCTGAACTCATCGGACAAATGCTGCGTATACCAGACGGCGTAGCGGTCAACGAAATCGTCGTTGTTCCCGTATTTCGGCGCCGCGAGGGCAAGTGCGTGAAGTTCACCGTGACCTTCGTAATTATCGCGCATTGCCTGCACGATCTCCGAAAGCTTAGCGGCGCG
Source organism: Clostridia bacterium (assembly GCA_017508875.1). Taxonomy (GTDB): domain Bacteria; phylum Bacillota; class Clostridia; order UBA1212; family UBA1255; genus UBA1255. The sequence continues at coordinate 36,133 of JAFWQX010000066.1, forward strand.
GTCAACGAATACTATCTTTTCTATTGCCGCGAGCGAGTCGCTGACGGTCCCGACGCCCATAAGCGCCGCGCCGTGTATAGACGGATATTTCGAGCCGCCGTTGTTTATATCCTTGCCGCGCTCGATGCAGAACTGGGCGAAAAGCGACAGGAAGGAGCTGTTATAGTTTTCCGGATCAGGCACCGACATATAGCGGTTAGCGGTATCGACGTAATCTTTTACGGCCTTATCGAGCAGCAACGTATAGATCTTCATAAAATCTTCCATTGACTGAATGTCGTCAGGGCTGCTGAGTCTTCCGCCCTGTGCATCGCTTTTCACGCCGCATTCCGCAGCCGCACTCTGCAGCGTCTCACGGTCCAGAAGCATTTTTTCAAGGTAATTTATCGGGTCGAAACGCCCGTCGTTCCACGGCGGCTGCTGGCCGGGCAGGAAGTTTTCGATGCATCCCACCATGCAGTAATTGCGCACGTCTTTAAGGTCGTATCCGTACCGCAGGAGGGCGGGAATATTCGCCATATCGTTCATAAGCGCGGGGTAGCCGAGACCGGTCCCGATGACTTTAAGGCATTCGTCCAGAAATTCGTCGGGCGTGTCAGGGGCAATGCGTGCAGAAAGGTTAGGACCGGGCATGTTGACGTCGCGTACGGCGCGAAGCACACAGAAGCTGAGCTCATTGACCGCGTTGATTCCGTCGGCGTCAACGCCCCCGATGCAGATATTTACGACGTCGTCTCCACCGAGAATCCTCTTTTCACAAATCTTCGCGAACGTGTTGGCAACGAGCAGTTCGGCTTCTTCGAACGTGATATTGCCGGCGTCAATATCTTTTTTGAACAGCGGGTACAGATACTGGTCGATCCTTCCGAGCGCCATGGCGTAGCGGCCCTCGTACAGATAGCAGCTGTGGATCATCCATACGAGCTGGAGCCCCTGCGCGAACGTCTGAGGCGCACCTTCCAAAAGCGCCTCGCAGTTGCTTTTTATGAAATCAAGCCGTGCAACTCCCGCAGGGTCGTTATCGCATTCCGCGGCAAGTTTTTTTGCAAGCTCCCCGTGTGCCCGGATACGCTCCGAGAGCCCCTTAAGCGCCAGCTCCATACTAAGCAGAAAGTCAACAACTTCCGGATCGTCAGAATGCTGCGCTTTCGACGCTTCTATTTTGCGTTTCAGGCCTGGAATTCCGACGGTAAGAACGGTCTCGAAATCCGAAGCAAAATGGTCGCTATGCGTAGAAAAATTTCGCTCGGGATACATCGCGTTAAGCCTGGCGGACTCAGCCTTCTGCTCGGGCGTAAGGTCAATAAACAGCGGCCTTATGCTTCCGACGATCAGGTCGTTTTTATATATTTGAGGCCGCGGCAACGTAAACAGCGAATAGATACCGGCCGCCCGTCTTCCTGACGGCGTGTCGCGGACAATATCTTCATCTGCGCCTTTTTCTTTTCTTTCAAAATAGCCGTATCCGACCGAGCGGAACCAGTCAGGTCTGTACTCTCCTGAAGCAGGGGAAAGCATCTCCTGCTTTAGCGTCTCTAAACTGTTGTTCCCGGCAAATTCACTGATTTTCATCGGATCCACACTCCTGTACCGGTAAAAGTTTCAAAAACTGAAACTATACCCGCTGATCTTCGGAAAGTATATAATAAAAAAAGATAAAATGCAAACAAAAACTCTTTTTCCGCCGGGCGGCGGATAACTTTGGCACACAAAGTGGTAAAATCGGGTTTTGTGTGCCAGGCGGGCGCTGTCTCTTAGCCGGGCAGCAGCTAACTTTGGCACACAAAGTGGTAAAATCGGGTTTTGTGTGCCAGCAGGGCGCTGTCTCTCAGCCGGGCAGCAGCTAACTTTGGCACACAAAGTGGAAAAATCGAGATTTGTGTGCCAGCCCGGCTCTATCTTGAGAACATCAGAAGGCGAAAAATGAACAATTCGTGGCACACAAATCGCCGAAATTGAGGATCGTGTGCCACTCCTCCTAAATCTCCGGGAAAAAATGAGAAATTCGTGGCACACAAATCGCCGAAATCGAGGATCGTGTGCCACTCCTCCTAAATCTCCGGGGGAAAATGAGAAATTCGTGGCACACAAATCGACGAAATCGAGGATCGTGTGCCACTTCTCCTCAACCTCAGCAGGAAAATGAACAATCCGTAGCGCGAGAAGATGTCAATACAATCATATGCAAATTAAGGCATAGATATACTCGCTGCTTGTTGCTCGTTCCTCGTTCCTCGTTCATCGTTACTCGTTGCTCGTCGTTCCGCCGTATTGATTTTTCCTCCTGAAATCTTTATAATTGAAACGTAAACAACTGGCATTGAAGCAGAAAGGGGAACGCCTTATGAACATAACAAAAAACAGAGAAGAAAACAAATTGACCGTCGCCGTCGAAGGAAAGATCGACTCTGTTACCGCACCGGAATTCGAAGAATTTATCAGGGAAAATATTGACGGCGTGACCGAACTGACGTTCGATCTCTCGTCGCTCGACTATATATCTTCCGCAGGACTGCGCGTGCTTCTGCTTACCCAGAAACGCATGAATGCACAGGGTACGATGAAGGTTACAAACGTCAATGAAACAGTGAGTGAGATTTTTGAAGTTACCGGTTTTTCTGACATACTCACTATCGCTTAAGCGGATGCTTTTAATAAGGAGCGCACAATGCCCGAAAAAAGTGTAAGAGAGATGAATAAATACGAGAGGCTGCGTTATTCGCTCGCTTCCCGTACGTTCCATACTGCGATAGGCGGAGCTGCGATCCTGGGGATCGTTGCCCTGGTCATCGGCCTCGGATGGTACGCTTATTCATACTCGAGCCAGCTTATCAAAGGAGCGTTCGGCGTTTCGAAGAACGCCCAGATGATAATATCGAAAATCATCGATCCGACCGATCTGGGGCGCGACGTGATGGATCTGTACAGATTGGTTCCTGAAGAAACCCGCGGTGACGGGGATGACGCGGAATACCTTTCACTGTACGACTCGTTTAAAACGCGGGAGGATTACGTACAGATATTGTCGATCCTTAAAGATTTTCGCGATTCCAGCACTGTCAGCGACGTGTACTACGCTATGTACGACGAAGAAACGGGTATGCTGGTATATTTTGCGGATCCGGACGAAGACGAAGACACTGTATGCCCTACGGGCTTTTTTGAGACCGCCACGAAGAAAGAACTCAATACGTTCCTTCGCTGGAACGGCAAAAAAACGCCTTATTATATAGAAAAGACCGAAAGATACGGCTGGATCTGCACGACCGGAATAAGTGTAAAGGATCAGGACGGAAGCATTGCCGGATTCATACTCGCGGACGTAACGCTAAAAGAAGTGGGAAGCGGAATGCTCAGGTTCCTGCTCCAGTACGGAATATCGATGTTCGTACTCATAAATCTTGTCGCGATATTCATGACGCGCCACATGAAGAAAAAGCTGGTAAAGCCCATAAACGAGATCGCTGAGGCTGCCGAAGCGTATCTGAAAGATAAGAAAGACGGCGCAAGGGTGACGGATCATTTCTCGAAACTCAATATAAATACGGGTGACGAAGTTGAGAATCTTGCCCTTATTATGGCAGATATGGAAACCGACCTGGCGGATTACGAGGACGATCTTACCAGAGTTGCCGCGGAAAAAGAGCGCATCAGCATCGAACTTTCGCTCGCGACAAGGATCCAGGCGGATATGCTGCCGAATATTTTCCCCGCATTTCCTGAAAGAAGCGAGTTTGACGTGTTTGCGTCAATGAAACCCGCGAAAGAAGTTGGCGGCGATTTTTACGACTTCTTCCTTATTGACGAAGACCACCTCGGACTCGTAATGGCTGACGTATCGGGGAAAGGTGTCCCCGCGGCGCTGTTTATGATGGTATCGAAGATACTTGTCCAGAACATAGCGATGTCAGGTAAAAGCCCGGCGGAGGTCATTAAGACTATCAACGCTCAGATCTGCGCCAATAACCGCGAAGAAATGTTCGTGACGGTGTGGTTCGGAGTGCTGGACGTTCGCGACGGCACGCTTAGGGCGGTCAATGCGGGCCATGAATATCCGATGCTTAAGAAGCCCGGCGGCGACTTCGAACTGGTAAAAGACACACACGGATTCGTTGTGGGCGGATTCGCATCTTCAAAATACAAAGAATATGAACTGAAGCTTGAACCCGGTGCGAAGCTGTTTTTGTATACCGACGGAGTTACGGAAGCGTCTAACGAAGATTCCGTGCTTTTCGGAACGGGGCGAACGCTCGAAGTGCTGAATAAAAATAAAAATGAGGAGCCGGAGAAGGTCGTTCAGAGTGTAAACAATGCGATCTCTGAGTTTTGCGGAAGCGCTCCGCAGTTCGATGATATTACGCTTATGTGTCTCGAGTATTTCGGGAAAGGGAACACGGAAATGAAGGAAATTACTGTCGAAGCCAAAATTGAAAATATCCCTGAAGTCACTGATTTTGTCAACGGCGAACTTGAGAAACTTGAGTGTTCACTTAAGGCGCAGATGCAGATAGACGTGGCGATAGACGAAATGTTCGGCAACATTGCCCGCTACGCATACGGCGGGGGCGCGGGAAACGCGACAGTTCAGATTCGCGCAAAGAAAGAACCCAAAGCGGTGGAACTGACGTTTATTGACGGCGGCACCCCGTACGATCCTCTGAAGAAAGACGATCCGGATATCTCTCTCGGAGCTGACGAGAGGGAAGTCGGAGGGCTCGGGATCTTCCTGGTCAAAAAAACGATGGATGATATGAAATACGAATATAAAGACGGGCAGAACAGACTTACGGTAACCAAATTGCTGTGACCTGCACAAGCTGCACTTCAAATAAAAAGGAGACAGAAGATATGAAATATAAAGAAAACGGCAGTGAATTGACAATAAATTTTGAGGGGCACATTGATTCCGCAAACGCGAAGGAGATAGAAGACGAGATCAGCGCCATAAAGGCAAAGGCACACCCGGAAAAACTTGTCATTGACTGCGAGAATCTTCAGTATATATCAAGCGCCGGACTCAGGATAGTTCTGCGCCTGATGAAAGAGATCAAACCTATTTCTATCGTCAACGTCTCTTCCGAGGTTTACGAGATATTCGATATGACCGGTTTTACGGAGATGGCGGAGGTGCACAAAGCGTACAGAAAAGTGTCCGTCGACGGCTGCGAAATTATCGGAAAAGGTGCGAACGGAACCGTGTACAGAATTGACCGCGACACGATCGTAAAGGTCTACGTGAACCCGGATTCGCTGCCGGAAATCCAGCGCGAACGCGAGCTTGCCCGAAAAGCATTCGTGCTCGGTATCCCGACCGCTATACCGTACGACGTTGTCCGCGTAGGCGAAGGCTACGGTTCGGTTTTTGAACTGCTCAGCGCAAAAAGCCTCGCTGAGATCCTCTCCAAAGATCCCGGCCAGTTCGACAGCGTACTTAAATACAGCGTGGATCTGCTCAAAACGATCCATTCGAAAGAACTTCCGAAAGGCGAGATGCCTGACTGCAAAGCCACGGTGCTGGGATGGGTGGAATTTCTGAAAGACTACCTTCCGGAAGCGCAATATAAAAAACTCAAGGCGCTCGTGGAGGCTGTCCCCGAGGATAACCATATTATGCACGGCGATTATCATATGAAAAACGTCATGCTGCAGGACGGAGAAGCGCTGCTGATAGATATGGACACGCTGTGCCTCGGCCACCCGGTGTTCGAATTCGGCTCGATTTTTAATTCGTATATCGGATATTCTGAACTCGATACGGAAAACGTCAGAAAATTCCTCGGCATTCCTTTTGAAACCGCGAAACAGATATGGGACAGGACGGTGCGTATGTATTTCGGAACCGACGACGAGGCATTCATTCAGGCGGTAAAGGACAAGGCGAAGGTCGTAGGTTATACGAGAGTTATGCGCCGCGCGATTCGCCGCGGGTCAATGGACGATCCCGCCACGCTTGCTGTCGTCAATAACTGCAGAAAGCATTTTGACGAACTGCTTGCGCGCCTTGACACACTTGAATTCTGAGAGGGGCGCCGCCATGAAGATATACGTGCGAAAAAAGAAGCCGAAGCTTTACGGCCTGCTGATATTCTCGATAGTGTTTGTGATCGCCGTCGCGGTCCTTTATGCGATCTCGCAAAGCACGAGCTTTAATGCGCTGCCTTACATAACGGTATCGATGCCGCTGTATTTTGCCGCAGTGCTTGTTATACTTGTGATATCGCTCAAAAGGCAGATCGAGTACAATCCTTATTCGTACAATACGATCTATTATTTCGGCTTTTCGCTGTTCGTATTGTCCGTGCTCGTCACCCATATTGCCGCGGCGATCAGATATTTCATGAACACCGGGGAATACGGATTCCGCGATACGGCCAGAATCATACTCTGGTCTGCGCGGCAATACATGATCGTAACGTTTCCGCTGCTCGCTGTTTTCTCGATAGGCCTTCTGGTCTCGAATATTGTCCTAATTAAGAAAGAGGGGAAGAGCCTCGCCAATACTCTGGGCATTCTGCTCGCCGTAGCACTGATGGCGGGAGAGGGAGTGCTTATCTGGCTCGGAAGCATTGCGTCGGGTCCTTTCGGTATCGCGATCAATCTTTTATGCGCCATTTTTGTTTACGCGGAATGTATGCTGTTCGGGGCGATTTTCGCTGACATTCTGGTGGCAACGCACGTTCCGGCGTATGACAAGGATTATATTCTGATATTGGGCTGCAAGGTAGCGAAAAACGGCGAACCGATGCCGATACTTCAAAAACGTATTGACCGCGCCATCGCTTTTTATGACGAGCAGGTGAGCAGGACGGGGAAAGCTCCCGTATTCATTCCGTCCGGCGGAAAAGGGGCCGATGAGCCGTTGTCCGAAGCGGAATGCATGCGCAATTACCTGATCGCCAAAGGGTTTACCGATGAGCAGATAATAATGGAAGACGAATCGAAAAATACCATACAGAACATGCGTTTTTCCTTTAAAAAAGTTCCCGAAGAGGCGAAATGCGCCTTTTCAACTTCCGGATATCACGTTTTCAGAAGCGGCATAGCAGCTAACAGGGCGCAGAAATTCAAGGCGGAAGGCGTAGGCGCTCCGTCCAGATGGTATTTCTGGCCGAACGCTTCGGTGAGAGAATTCATCGGACTGCTTACGGGCCACAGGGGAAAGCAGCTGCTCGTGCTGTTCGGGCTGATCGCGGCGTACCTGCTGCTGAGCTTTCTGGCCGGATGATCTTTTTGCTCGCGTTTTGCTCGCGATGAGTTGCCAATCCGGGCAGATCAGTATATAATATAAAAAAATACCCGGAGGTAACTGTATGTTTTGTCCATTTTGCGGAAACGAAGTAAAAGACGGATCGGTCTTTTGTCAGAAATGTGGAAAACGGCTTGTAAATGAGGCTGCGAACAGCGTTCAGATAAAAAAGAAAGCGGAGACCTCTGCAGAGGCTGCAGCAGCAGAAAAAGAAGCAAAAACAGAAGCAAAAGCTGCCAAACCTGTTTCAAACACGCCCAAAAAGAAACTAAGCAAAAAAGCGTTGACCGGAATAATTGCCGGAGCAGCCGCACTGGTACTGGCGATAATCCTTATAGTAGTACTTGTGTCTGTTAACAGAAATAAAGGCGGAAAGTCTAATTTTGCAGTTCCTTCAGGGGCAATAGAGTATTTTGAAAAAGACGGATATTTATATCTTGTCAACTCGAAAGGCGCGCTCACCAGAGTGGACCTTGACGGCGGCGAACTCAACAGGTACAACATCAAGTTCGATACGAACAACGAAAAGGCTGTGTTCGCCGTTGAACGCAAGTCTGATAACTGGCTTTCGAGCAGTTCATACGACGTATATTATTATGACGGAAAAAGTGCTGTTAAGATCGATGAGATCACAGATGAGTACTACTATGACGGTTTCCGGATCTCTGCCGGCGGAAATGTCGTCGTTTATGCAAAAGACGATAATATTTACTCATATTCCGGAGGAAAGAGCGCTCTGATCGCTGAAGACGCCGAACTTTCTGCTTTGTCTCCGAACGGAAAAACGATCGGGTATTACAAGCGTACTGAAGATAAAGTGCAGGGTTATTATTTCACCGGAGGAAAAGAACATTTCGTGATCAATTCCGGCTATCCCGTTTTTATAACGAATAACGCAGATCTCGTTTATATAGAGCGCGAAGGCAGTTCGGACTCCAGCACGTTCTATGCCCAGAAGAAGGACAAAGAAGATACGAGAGTAAAGCTGTGGAATGAAAGTGACGTAAGCAGCGGCGGCACAGTAAATTATGACGGCACCCAGCTGCTTATTTTAAAGGGAAACGGATCGTATTTCTGCAAGAACGGCAATGAACCTGTAAAAGTTTCGAATAAAAAGTTGACTCCGCTTATCCCGTATAGGGTATTTGGCAGAAGTTATAATTCGGGGGAACAGGTCATCAAAAATCTGGAAAATGCTATATATTTAGAGAGATCAGGCAGCGACTCGTATTCTTCCGGCGCTGATATTGTCGTATTGAGAGCCGGAAAAACAGAGAAAGTCGTATCCGGACTGGATTCAGATTCGATCATTGACGCTACTATCTCGCTTGACGGAAGGTCGTTCGGATACGAGGACGACGAAGGTCTGCATTATATCAGGCTCGCGAAGGACGCAAAGGAACAATTGGTAATTGACGCTAATGATTATGAGACGTATTTCGTTGACCCTGATCTGACGGTAGCATTTTACTGGAATGAATTCGACGAATTGTATTTCCAGAAGCTTAACGGCAAGGCAGTGAAGGTATTTGACGCAAGCAGCAATAAAACGGCAAAGACCAGCTGCCTGTTCGGCAAAAAGTTGTATTTTGTACAAGACAATACGTTGTACTGCTCGAACGGCGGGAAAGCCTTTGAAGTCCGAAAAGACGTTGCAAATGTATACGCCGGCCTAAAAGTGCTGCTTATTAGCGACGTAGAAGGGAACGTTTATTCTTCTACAGACGGTAAGAGCTTCACAAAGATAGCGGACACCGATTTCATTGCCGAAGAAAGCGGATCTATCTGGGATTGACCGGCGCAGATAATAATACGTCAATCGAATACATGGAAGGGTTAATATGAGCAAAAAAAGGATTATATGTACGATTATTATTGCCGCCGTACTCACTGCCGCTGCGTGCCTGACGGCCTGCAGTACTTCGGCGCCCGAGCCGCAGAAAACGGATAAACCCGCTGCGACCGCGACAGAAATTATTGGCAACGCGACGAAGGCGCCCGATTCCGAAGCGACTGAGTTGATCACGACTGCTCCGACTGACGAACCTGTAATAACCCCCACGGACGCTCCGACTCCGGCTCCTACCGAAGCACCGCTTCCCGAACCCGGAACGATGGTCTATTACGAGGACTTTTCTTCATACGGAAACGTCAGCAAAAACGATGAAGTAGCTAAAACGCTCGGCTGGAAGCTCCTGACCGTAGAAGCTGACGGAGCACCGAGCGATCTTACAGCGACGCTTGCGATCAAAGACGGAAAGCTTGAAGTGACGAACTTTAACGCTGACGGGGACAGCGACGGAAAAGACGGATATCTTATGATGCTTGACGACGCGTATATGGACAAGGTGCTTCGCGCGGGTGAATATACCGTCGAGTATGACGTTACGTACAACGACGCGGCTAATTACAAGCGCTACGTCAACGTTGTTACTGAATATAACAGCGAAGGGTTTAATTCGTTCCATTTCAGAATAGGCGGTTACGGCAACAATCAGCTTTATTATCAGGGAACGTGGTTCAAATACGAGGAAAACACCGAGAGAAACTTATATGCCGCAAGGAAGGGTAACAACGAGATCGGGCAGACTATCGCGTTTAAGCTTCGCGGAATAGAGGGGAAAATAGAGGATAACAACGCTATTCCCAACTTTAAAGGTGTTCCGGTCACGATACGCGTCGTACGGTCGAACGGGTATGCGTCGGTTTATATGAAGACCGCGGAAATGAATGATTTTATTCAGGTGAGTGAAACTACCGAAACTTCCGAAGCGTTTAATACGGGCAAGTTGCTGAAGGGCAAGGCGGTCTGTTTTAAGGTCGGCGGAAAGATCAATGCTTCGGTGGATCGCATTGCTATCTGGACGGGCAGCGGAGAAATGCCTGCGGATCATACGGTGACGTATGTGCCTTAAGAGTTAAGAGTTCAGAGGCGAACCGAGTGATGGCACGAATTTTGGGTCTCATGCGTTCCCTTCATTAATTCGCATTTCGGTCAAACAAAATTCTTAGCCATTCACTCGGCTTCGCAGAAGTTTAAGTGGAGTTTAGTGAGTTCAGAGTTAAGAGTTAAGAGTTCAGAGTTCAGAGTTAATAGTTATCAGATATGAGGCTGCATTCTGCAGAGATGAATATGACGGAAGGACCGATCGCGAAGCAGATCGTTATTTTCGCCATACCGCTTTTTCTGGGGAATCTTTTCCAGCAGCTGTACAACACCGCGGACACGTTCGTTGTGGGAAATCTGCTGGGCGATGACGCTCTGGCGGCGGTCAGTTCGTCAGGCAGCCTGATCTTTCTGCTTGTGGGCTTTTTCAGCGGGATCGCTATGGGCGCCGGAGTGGCGATAGCGCGCTTTTACGGGGCGGGAGAAGTGGCGCTTATGCGCAAAGCCATACACACGTCGCTCGCCACGTTTTTTCTTGCCGGGATCGTGATGTCGGTCGCCGGGGCGTTCGGGGCAAGGTCAATGCTTCAGCTGATGAGTACGCCGTCCGAGGTCCTCGCGCAGGCAACGGAATACGTTGCCACCTACTTCGCCGGGCTTGTTACTATGATCATGTACAACGTGTGCATGGGCATTATGCAGGCCGTGGGCGACTCGCGCCACCCGCTTTATTACCTCATCATTTCATCTGTTGTCAACATCGTGCTGGACTATGCGTTCATAGGGCTGTTCGGATTCGGAGTGTGGTCCGCGGCGATTGCCACCGTCCTGTCTCAGCTTTTAAGCGTGTGCCTTTGCTTATGGAGACTTATGCGGATCGATGCGGATTACCGCGTAAACTTTAAAGAACTCCGTATTGACCGCAAAACACTCGCCCTTATCCTCAAATACGGCCTGCCGTCCGGATTTCAGAATTCAGTGATTTCGATAGCGAACGTCGTGGTCCAGTCTCACATCAATCATTTCGGTAAGGAGGCAATGGCAGGCTGCGGTGCGTACGCTAAGATCGAAGGGTTCGCGTTCCTGCCGGTTACGTGCTTCAGCGCCGCTATCACCACTTTCGTAAGTCAGAACCTCGGGGCGCGCAATCCCGAGAGAGCGAAGAAGGGAGCAAGGTTCGGGATATTGACCGCGGTACTTGCTGCGGAGGTCATAGGAGGCATTATAATCCTGGCTGCCCCGTATCTGATCGACGCGTTTACGGAAAGCAAAGAAGCGCTCGCGTTCGGCGTTGACAAATCGCGCATCTGCAGCGGCTTCTTCTTCCTGTGTGCGCTCTGCCACTGTCTCGCGGCGGTGCTGCGCGGCGCGGGAAAGGCGGTGGTGCCGATGGCGGCGATGCTTGCCTGCTGGTGCCTTATCCGCGTCACGATCCTGTTTATCTTCGTCCCTGTCCTCGGCACTATCGACATAGTTAACTGGGTCTATCCGATCACCTGGTTCCTGTGCGCCGGAGTTTTAGCCATATATTATTTTACTGCCGACTGGGCGGGACAGCGAAAAAAAGAAGCCGTAACGGGTGACTGACGCCCGCGCAGGCTTCGCGTGTATTTCGGCAATTACTAACTTTTTTATTATTTTTCAGTCATCAGCTTTTCCGCACGCGATGCGAAAACGCGCCCCGTCCGGGCAATGAATTTCATAAGATCCGGGCAAAGTTCGTTGTCAACGACGTTCCAGATATTAAACGTTTCGAAGCTCAGAGTTTTGTCGAACCCGATAGCCGCGAGACCGGCAACGAAATTGTCCCAGTTCAGCACACCCATATACGGTGCGAGATGCTGATCCCTGCTGCCGTCGTTGTCATGAACGTGGAAAACCTCGATGCGGTCTCCGAGCTCGGCCATAGAATTGTATATATTCTTTCCGACGAGCAGATTATGACCGGTATCGAAGCAGAACGCGAAGCGCCTCTCTCCGGCTATGCTGTTTAACGTATCTATATACCGGCACGCCGTCGTAATATCAGAGCAGCACGCCTCATATATCTTCCCCTTATACGAATCAAACATATTTTCAAGGCAGATGATAACGTCGTACTTTTTCGCCGCGCCGATCAGCTTTGAATAGCTTTCGATATTGAGGTTCCATTCTTCTTCCGGATCAAGCTTCCCGGCCGCTGATTTGAAAAAGAACGGGTGGACGACAAGCCTTTTGCAGCCGATATACGCCGAGCACTGTATGGTCTTCTGAAGGCATCTGATCAGATACTCGTTATAATCGGGATGCTCCGGGTCAAAGGGCAGGACGGTCGGGAACAGCGCGTGCGCCTGATAATTATCGATGCCGTATTTTTCGGCCGCGAGCTTGTAGCAGTCGCAGGAGGCAAGCATATTTTCCTCCGGTCCGTCGAAGATCGTGCTCCGGGCTTTCGCGCGGATCTCATGCCCTCTGAAAAGATGGTCGAGATTAACGTCAACGCCGTCAAAACCCGCTTCTTTTATTATCCTGTAAGTCTCGTCGCATCCCAGTCTTTCGGAGATACCGCCTGTCTGAACCGCAATTTTCATATCAAATTCCTCCTGCCCTCTGGCAATACCGGCTGTCAATTATTTCTCCTGAGATATATACGTAAGCAGACAAAAACCGGCTGTTTTCAAGCTGGATTTTACCACCTGCCGCCTGCCGCCGTCAATAACTCCGCTATTGATTTTGCGCTCTAAATATACTACAATATGTCCGTGGGTAAAGGGCGGCATGAAATGCCTTTTAACGCCGCCTCTGTATCTGATATTTCGATTGGGAATGATTTTTTATGGCTAACGAAAACGATTACAATTATAGACGGACTTCTTCAAACGGCACGCCGCAGCAGCGCGCGGGGACTCACAGCAGTGCGCTTGCGAACCAGCGTTCTTCAGACGTCAGGACCGCGGGAACGTCTTCTGCGGGAGCCCGCAGACCTTCACCGAGCGGCGCGGGAGCAGATGCTTCGAGGAACCAGAGCAGCAGTAAAGCTCAGGCCGATCAAAAAAAATATATGATCCGCCGCATCGCTTTCCTTGTGATCGCGTTGCTTATAATACTTCTTATCATTCTTGCTATCGTAGGCATCGTTAAGGCGGTTTCTAAGCCCAGGAAGAAAACGCAGGACGTCTTAATGAAAGAAGTGTTGTTCGAGGCCGGAGAATACGGCCCTGCTGCGGAACAGCTTCTCACAGAAACGGGCAGAGACGCCGTGCTTAAAGGCGCACGCGTTGAATTCGAGACGGATATCGGGCAGATCAATTTCCACGTACTCGGAGCATATAAAGTAAATATGTTATATACTGACCTCGATGGCAATATTTCGAGGCACTCAGTGCAGATCAAAGTCGTTGACACCGTACCTCCGACGGGTGTGGCGGTCGACAGATTTACGGAAAAGGGGCAGGCGCTGAAAGTCGAAGATTTCATTGCCTCCGGCTCGGTCCGCGACGAAACAGACGTGGCTGTGTCGATAGAGAACGAACCTGATTACAATAAAGTAGGAACACAGACGATCAGCATACTCCTCGTTGACCGGGGAGGAAACCAGACGAGACTGACCGCTTCGGTCACGGTAACGGAAGCGTCCGAAGATTGAGACGCAGAGTATTAACAAAAGAAAAAGGAGAAGAAAATGAGCGGGGATAAAGCTAAGAGCAACGGCCTTAAAATTATGATAATAGTTATGGTGGCGATAATCGTAGCGCTTGTAGTTATTATCGCAAAAATCAGTACGGATAAGCCTTCCGATCCCGGCAGGGTGGTCATCAATACTTCCGGCGCCGACGGCACGCCCGGAGTTATGACAGCGCTTCCGCACGGAGGCGACACTACCGGCGAACCGTACGATCCTTCTAAAACGGATTCTCCCGAAGGGCAAACCGGAGCGCCTGCCACCGGAGAGGTCGTTACACCTATTGTGACTGCGACTCCTGTTCCTACGGCCACGAAAAAGCCTTCCGGAGATCTTCCTCTTGTTGACTATACCGGAATAGTTGAACACGTTTTCACTCACTCGCTCGTCGCTTTCCCGGAACTCGGGTATCCGAAGGACATTTCCGACGTCGATAAAGTGATGAACACGTATTTCATCGACTGCATAACCGTGCCGGAATTCAAGGCGATACTTCAGGCGCTTTACGACGACGGATATATGCTGGTGAATATCAATTACGTTTACGAGAAGGACAGCAACGGTATACCGCGCCTTAAAAAAACGTTTAAATTCCCCGAAGGAAAGAAGCCTCTCGTATTCTCCTTTGACGATACGTGCTATTACAGTAACAAGATGGGCCGCGGAATGATCGATAAACTCATCATCATTGACGGAAAGATCGGTACGTATACAAAACATAAAGACGGAACGGTGGTACAGGGATTTGACGAAGAACATATTCCGATCCTTGACCGCTTTGTAGAAGAGCATCCGGACTTTTCGTTCAACGGCGCAAAAGGAATGATCTGCCTTACGGGCTATGACGGAATACTCGGCTACCGTACTCAGCGTGTTTCCGAGGGAGACGGAAGAACGGAAGCGGACAGGCAGCGCGAGATCGAAGCAGTTAAGCCCATCATTCAGCTGCTTAAAGACACGGGCTGGTACTTTGCGAGCCATTCATATAAACACGGCGTGATGGAAAAATATTCTACCGAGAGCATGGAAGACTGTGCATACAAATTCCAAAATGAAGTAATTCCGCTTATCGGTGAAACGAAGATATACGTATATCCTTACGGAAGCTGGAAACGTTCATCCGACGGAAAGACCTGCCCCGGTCCTCAGAGAGTGCTCAACGATCTCGGCTTCGAATATTTCTGCAGCGTGGGCGCTAACTGGTACGCTAATACCCGCGCAGATCTGGGCAACGTGATCCTTCAGGACCGCGCTAATATCGACGGTACGGCTTTCGTATGGTTCCAGGATCTTTTCACGACCCACGAAGAAACCGGTAAGCCGCGTTTCCCGAGCATCAACTTCCGTGAAATATATGACGATGCCAGAAACATCTCTTATGATGACGCAGTGGCCGCATATAAAAAGTGGAAGGGAATAGAGTAAAATATGGAGATATCATACGGCCGCGGGGTCCCTTTACGTCAATTAAATTCCGGTAAAGAGAATACTTCCGCGGCCGGAACAGCTGTTGCCCTCGGCTTTTTCGACGGAGTACACGAGGGTCACAGGGCTTTACTCAGAGAGCTTAAAACTCTTTCCGAAAAGGAAGGACTTAAGAGCGTCGTTTATACGTTTGTAAACCATCCGGCCGAAGCTTTGGGGAAAGAAGTTAAACTGCTTTGCTCTAACAGGCAGAAGGCCGCGTATATATCCGAAGAAGGCGCAGATCAGCTCGTATTCGACTGGTTCGATGAAGAATTCAGCAGGATGCCTCCGGAACAGTTCGTGCGCGACGTGCTCGCCGGGTATCTGAATGCGCAGATAGTGGTGGCTGGAGAGAATTATACATTCGGTTTTAAGGGAAGCGGAAACGTCAGGCTGCTTTCGGAGCTTGGAGAGCGGTACGGATTTAAGACTGTTATCATTCCGCGGATCGAGACAGTGACCGGAGGAAACAGGGTCACTGTATCAAGCTCGCTTTTGAGGGAGCTTATTGCCCGCGGGCAGCTGCGGGAGTACGCAAAACTTACCGGACACCCGTTCGTGATCGAAGGAATTGTCCGGACCGGGCGCGAAGTAGGAAGAAAAATAGGTTTTCCTACCGCGAACATTAAGCCTGACCGCAGGCTGGCGCTTCCCGAAAGGGGAGTATACGCGACTTTGACCCGGATATCGTCCGAACCGGGCGCGGCGTATAAAAGTATCACGAATATAGGCATAAATCCGACGTTCACTGACGCCGGCGGAGTAAGTATAGAAACAAACATTCTCGATTTTGAAGGCGATCTGTACGGCAGAACACTTACTGTGGAAGTGCTCGAAAAAATGAGGGACGAGTTCCATTTCCTGGATCCGGACGCTCTCAGAAAGCAGATAGCCAGTGACGCAGAAAAACGGAGGCATATCATATGATGTTAATAACTAATTCGATAAGGATGCTTGCGGAGAAAGGGTTCGTGGAATTCCCGAATCTGTTCAAAAATCACGGCCTTAAACTGAATATAAATGACGTAGCGTTTAAAATAGGCTCGTTCGAAGTGCGGTGGTACGGTCTGCTGATCAGCTTCGTCGTGCTGCTGAGCATTTTCCTTGGTATGAGATCGTGTAAGAAATACAATATCGATCCTAATGATCTTCTTGATTATCGTATATTCGCGCTTCCCGCCGCGATAATCGGACTCAGGGTATACTACGTGGCGTTTAATTTCTCCCAGTACAAAGACAATCTTCTCTCCGTCTTTTATTTCTGGGAAGGCGGGCTCGCGATCTACGGCGGCATTATAGGCGCTGTAATAGCGATATTCATAGTTTCAAAGGTCAAGAAGCAGAAGTTTTTGCATATTGTCGATTTCCTGATTGGTTACGTCGCGCTCGGGCAGGCCGTGGGCCGCTGGGGAAATTTCTTCAACCAGGAAGCTTTCGGAGGTCCTACGACGCTCCCCTGGGGAATGACAGGCGATAAGATCGCGCTTTTCGTACGCAGCCAGGGCTGGGACATAGGAACGCTCGTTCATCCTACGTTTTTATATGAATCGCTGTGGTGCTTTATTGTGTTTACGGCGATAATGCTTTACAGACGCAGCAAGTTTTACAAAAGCGACGGCGAATGCCTTGCATTGTATATGATCATGTACGGCTTCGAGCGAATGCTCGTGGAAGGATTGAGGACAGACAGCCTTTATATCGGAAAAACGGGAATACGCGTTTCGCAGCTGCTCTCGGCTATTCTGGTCATTGTCGGCATAGCGCTGTTTATCGACCTGAAAGTCCGCTACCGCAAGGCCGTTTATGAAGGAACGATCGGCGAAGGCGCGGAAGTTGACACCGGCTTCGGGAAGGCAAGGGAACTGATGGACGGCGTAGAAAATGCAGATGCTGAAAACGGCGGCGATATTGACGCCGGGAGTGCCGTATCTATTGCCGCCGAAGGCGCAGACGTGGCTGACGCGGTTGATGAGGTCGAGGCGGCCGAGACCGCCGATGCCGAAGCGGAAGATCCCGATGACGCAGAAAAACAGTCCGAAACCGATGCATAAATGACGTTTTACAGATGTTTAAAAGAAAGTCGTCAAAAATTATAACGAAGGATGAAGGCCGCCTGTTCCGCGAAGTCTCCGCAAACAGGACGGTCGATTTCCTCGTGGAATTCGATTACTTTCTCCTAATAATCGTACTCGCGATAACCGTGATCGGAATGATATTCCTCGGGAGCGCCATGAGCAACATGTACGCCGACGGGGGCAGAGCGGCAATGCGTTCTCAGATCGCGGGACTGATCATAGGAGTCATTGCCGCCATCGTACTGGCATTTTTTGACTACAACCTTCTGAAAAAAATAACCTGGCCTTTTTACGCGGTCAACGTACTTCTGATGCTCAGCGTATTTACGCCTCTCGGCATAGAAGATTACGGCAGCCGCGCCTGGATCGGTTTCGGCTCATTTACGTACCAGCCGTCGGAACTTATGAAACTCGCGATGGTGCTCGTAATAGCGGTGGAACTCGAAAAAGCCCTGGAAAACGGCTTCGGCCTCAGGCAGGTAATAATCATATCTGTCGCATTTATGATACCGCTCGGCCTGATAGTGCTCCAGAAAGACATAGGGCAGGCGATGGTACTCACGTTTTCCTTCCTGATGGTCCTGTTCGTCGGGAAAGCTAAATTCTGGTATGTGCTCGGGGTGATCGCGCTCGGAGCCGCAACGGTACCGTTTTTGTGGAAATTTTATTTTAACGATACGCGGCGGGCAAGGCTCTTCGCTTTCCTTGATCCCGCGAAATATCCCGACTATTCGCTTCAGCTCGTACGCTCCGAGACGGCGATAGGCTCCGGAGGTCTTACCGGCCAGGGGCTCGGCAGGGGGGCAATGAACGGCGGTAAGAAGATCCTGGTTAAGATGTCCGACTCGATCTTCGCAGTGATAGGCGAGGAAGGCGGGTTCATCGTCGCGGCGCTTCTGATATTGCTTTTCGGGATCCTGCTTATGCGTATGTGCTATATTTCATCGCGCGCAAAAGATATTTACGGAAAATGCGTTGCCGTAGGGATTCTGGCGATGTTTCTGTTCAATATTTTCGAAAATATCGGAATGAATCTCGGCATCATGCCGATAACAGGCCTCCCGCTTCCGTTCGTAAGCAAAGGCGGAAGTGCGATGATCACGAATTACATCTGTATCGGCGTGCTTCTTAGTGTTTCACTGAGGCGGAAGAGGGACCTCTTTGAGTAAACTGATCAAAGAAGTTAACAGCATTTTCGTACAAGATCATTGACCGCTCCGACTCCGTAAGCTCGAGGGCGTTAAAACGCGCAAACTCATCGACGTGGTTCCACATCGGCGAATCGGTGCCGAAAAACACGTGCGAAACACCGTGAGCGCGGATGATATTGACCGCTTTCTCCGGCGGCACGAACATCAGCGAGCTCGACGTATCGATATAGACGCGCGGATGACCGTAATTGACCTTCGCCGTATCCCAGTCCCTGTAGCCCCCGAGATGCGCGGCGATGGCGATCAGCTTCGGAAAACGTTCGAGCACTCTGTTCAGCCTGCGCGGATCCGAAAAATCGTACCTGTCATCACCCGTATGGAAAAGGATCGGGAGCCTTCCCTCGGCAGCTTCATAGATAGGAAACGCAGATTCGTCGTCAATATTGAATTTCTGAAAATCCGGATGCAGCTTTATGCCTTTGAGTCCCAGCGAGATCATGCGGTCAATCTCCGCCGCGGGATCTTCGAAATCCGGATGCAGCGAACCGAACCCGATGAACTCCGGGTGCTTCTGTACCTCGGCGGCAACAAAATCGTCTATCGACTTTACCTGATGCGCTGTTGTCGCGGTAGAGCAGACGAGGTACTTGGTAACTCCGATCTTCGCGCCGTCCTCGAGCAGATACTCCGAAGTCCCTTTGTTCTCCATAGGGATACCGTAAAATTGCCCGATCGCATCGACCGCTTTCTCCTCGATCTTAGACGGGAAGATATGAGTGTGCATATTGATCAAAGGCTTGACTGTTTTTTTATCATCAAAAGAAGGTTTTGGCATAAAATAATCTCCTGAAAAATCCTGTTCGTAGAAATCAAACGTCTATCACCATTCCGTCAAACGCAGGGGTCACGCCGAGCGGCTCCAGTTCTTTTACGAGCTGCGCGTGAGAGGAATGGAGCGTTCTCGCCATGTGTGAAGTATAAAATCTGACGTCAGGCGAAAAATAATGGTATTTGCGGAACGTTTCAAGCATCAGCTTAAGCATTTCGAGAGTATTGTGCTCAAAAATGCGCCAGTCGTTCGGAGCGGTAACGCCGCAGGTCAGCTCCATCACCATTGCATTGACCGGCTTCTCTTTTATAACGTTCCAGGACTGCGTCGGGATCCACGCGCTGTCACAGCCGTAATACAGCATTCTTACGTCAGCCGCCGGCAGCACGCCGTCCGGAAGGGAAGGATCGGGCGGATCTACGCCTTCGATGAGGTACAGACGCGTATCTTCGTCCCAGTAATCGCCCTGATGGTTGCTGCGGAGCGACCAGATATTGTAATCACCTATCCTGTACGGCTCGCGGGAAACGGGGATCGCGGTAAAATCTATTTTTGAAGCGAGCTCATCTCCGAGAGTAGCCTTAAGCTTTTTCATACACGCGGGATCGCCCCAGAGTTTAACGCTCCTGCCGCAGCAGAGGAGCTTCACCGTATCGGGCCAGAAATGGTCGTTATGCGTGTGGGTGACAATGATATTTTTTACGTTGTCGAAAAGCTCAGGCTTTCCGGCCGAGACGGCAAAGTGAAATATATGCGGCCCGGGGTCAATGAGCAGGTCGTCGTTTACAAGTGCGGATGAAAACCGCCTGAATTCCAAAGCAGGATCATACGCGTTAATATCCCAGTCTGCCGCGCCCGTTCCCAAAAACGTCAATTTCATAATATCACCTGTCCCGTTATTTCAAACACTAACAATCGATCCGAGCGGCTTCTTAAAAAGAAACCTGCACAAATATATCACTGCCGCGCCATTTTATCAATCAAAAAAATATTTTAACTTTTCAGTTTCACTTCACTTCCTGCCAATTGACACAAAGCCCGCGGAAATAAATAAAAATCGTGAATTGTTAGAGTGAATTCCGGTTTCTTCAGAGAAGCAAGGAATTCTTAAACTAAATTCAAATTTGGGTTCGCGAACTGGAAATTTGCATTTAAAAACCAAAGCAGCAAACAAGAAAAATACGTGCACTTATCTAAACCGGCTTAATTCGGTTCTCAGGCTAATTTCCGGTTAAACAGTGTTCTCGTCTAGTTGTTTTTTGATTTTACTAAACGTTGTTCTGTTTGCGGTGGAGAGTGTTAATATTCTCGGCGCGCAACCGCCCTCAATGCACAACGACAAACAAGATCTGTTTCGTCATTGCTCATTGAGGGCGGCGTAAAATAGATAGTGTGTTTCTTTTCATAAAGAGATAATTGCAGTTAGTAAGTCATTTAAAACATCTTCTCCGTATACAGGGATAATGTTTCCGTTGGAGTAAATCCACTCAAAGGAGAAACGCGGAGATTGTTAATATAATTCATCACAGTTTCATATCTTTATGAGTGCATCTGTCAACTGATGCCTTTTGGAAAGTACTTTCTAAGCTGTTTATTCATGTTTTCAACAGATGCTTTTTTGATTTGACTTATATGCATCGCAGAAAAAAAGATTTTTGATGTTTTTTGGCGTTTTTTTTGCGTTTGGCTTTGCGTTTGGCTTTTCGATAATAAAAAAGTGTTGACATTCACATATTTTTACGTTACAATAATAGCGAAAAATAATTTTAGTATCAATTAAGATATAAAAATTATTTTTATCGGTTTTTTTCTGTTGGATTTTATGAAAGGAGATGATTGTATGAATCGAATTGTTCGTTGCTTAAGTACTCTCTTGCTAAGTATTATTTTTTTGACGAATGCTTCTTTTTTTAAAAAGAAAGATCCATTATACAAATTCGACGATTCAAATAGTTATGAGAATCGGTTAGTAACAGAAGAGCAGTTTTTAAATCAAAAGATTTACGTATATGATAAGTATGCGGAATCATATTTTTTTAGTTATCCAGTCAAAAAATATGATCCTAGTAAAGATCAAATTACAGATATTGACAGCGGAGATGTTTTGCCGTCAAACATTTTCTGCTATGAAAAGAACCTTGAGACTAACCTTTGGCTAGAAACGAAGAATAGCAACTTATATTTTTTGTTTGACAAATTGCTTCTTGATCAATATTGGGATCTGATAATAGATGAGGTTGAATTGATTATTAATATCAATGATTTATCCCACGTTTTTCAGATTTCTTCTGGTTTTTATGATGCTATGAAGGACGCTAAAAATAATACTACATCTTCTGTCGTTGCTTTAAAAATCAATGAATTTTTAAATTTGCCTGATAATTACTCAATTCAACTTAAAATTGTTACTGAATTACCAATCCAAAATAATCCATCCAAAGGAACTAATTCTATCTCGTCTGGCTACTATTTTCTTTATCCATATGGTGAAAACGACACATACGCAATGGACGCTAATACTTTATCGGATTATAAAGTTTTTTTATGGGCGTTTACGGGTACCAATACGCAAGTGTGGAATATTACAGTTTCTGTTCTTAATGGGTATGCAGTATTAAAGAATGTTTACAATAACATGTATCTGCGTTGGGATTTAACAAATATGAATGTTACCCTTGACATAGGGGGTGTTGTGGGCAATAGATTTACTATTGATTATTATGATTCAAATTGCTACACATTGAAACCATGGTACTCGAATAAAATAGTAAAATATAATTCGGTTTCGAATTATTCAAATGTTTGTTTGACAAATGCTTCAAGTACAGTTTTATCCACAGAAAAATGGACATTTGTTCCTGTTTCTACAATTGGTATGGCAGGAAGCTATCGGCCAGAATATTCAAGTACATTTAGATGTTATCCATATGCAATGAGATTAAGTATATCATTAAATGTACCATCTTTAAGTAGCAACTATACTGTTCAAGAAGTTGCTCAAAATGTTGTCAATGATCCCGCTTTGTATGCTAATAACAGGAAAGCAAGAATATTAGAATCAAATATGAATTATACTTCATATATTAAAAATACCGAATACAGGGTTGCGGTTAGAGTTGGAACAAATAATCCTGATTACCCGGGATTGCATGATTATCATTTTATGGAACAATTGAATGACGGAAGTTGGGCACATAAACCCGCAGTTAATTATTCAAGAAACGATATCTTAAATCCTGAAACTGATGATTGGAATCAATACGCTAATAATATTCTCGTTAGAGAGAAATTTTATGATAGCGTTATAATTTATCTGGCCATAAGTTATATTTAAATATCACGAGGAGGAAACAGATCATGAAAAAGAAAAAAATTATTATTATGACGCTTTTCATAATATCTATTATGAGCGTTCTTGCCACATCACTTTTTGTCGCTTTTGCGAATCTTTCTATGGAGAGCAATAACAAGGGGAGAAACAGTAATCAAATCGAAAACACTCCGGATCCCAAAACCGGTATTGTCCCTCCGAAATTGATTACCGATTATAAAAACGGGACAGACGAATTACTCAGTGAAAAGCGAAAATATTACGACGATAATAATATTGAATTCGATATTCTTCTGGTTTTCAATACATACACTGAAAACATATACAGCGATGCACTAAATTGTGTCGGTCACCGCCTGTTTGTCCTTCCGGCAGAGGGAAGCGATTATAAGATCATTAATCTGAAAGGCAACTTTTGCCCTATAAGCTATTATGAAGAGGATAATGCTTTTTATGACATATGCGGCAACGCAGATTCTACCGCGCCATGGTTTGACATATCGTTTGAAATCGCATCCGATAAGAAAGGAAACGAATCAGTTACTCTGCAATTTGAATATATTACAGATGAAAACGGAGATAAGCGTTTAGAGCTTGTTTCCTGTTCGGCGCAAAAGACTAAAGTGTTTATTGAAAACTATGATATGATTAGTAAGGCGAACAGTACCATATAAAATTGAGAAAATAAAACCAACGGTTTAATGCTCCCGGCGAGAGTTTCTTATCAAGGTGGAAGTCATAGCATACAGAGCCACAATTGCTTTTCTCGAGGGACATAAGGTGTTATTTTAAAGTAGAACGCTCCGGCTGAACGTGAATACGGCGGCCGGTTTTTTTGCTCGGAAAGTTGCGTGAGAAGCCCTGATCAGAATTATCCAAAAAATATTACTTCATAGATTGTGATCCGGATCAGTGCTGCATTTGACTAGAAGGGGTCTGAAAAGCTATAATTCAGCAGGCCGCACAGCAGCGTTGCTTTTTGCGGCGAACGGGAGGCAGCATTCTTCGATGGTAAAAGGGAAAAAGCAGGAGCAGGATATAAAAGTGATCGAACGCGAACTCAGAAAGTGCAGACGTTCTTTATCGATCTGCGGGATAAGCGTTATTGCCCTGGGACTGTGGAGCGTCGCAAAAGCAATTCTAAACAGCATACTGAACCAGACCGTCCTTGACACCATGCTCAATAAGATCAGTTTTAACAAATTGCCGCTGCTGAAAAGCGAGTCTGATACTATCACTTTTACGGTGTACCTGACCTCCGCACTTGTCCTTATATTTGAACTCGGGCTGCGTGTCTACGTTGGTCTTACAGCTATATCTGAATCACACGGAACGAAAAGGAGACCGGTTTATATCGTTCTCACTGTAATTATTGACGGCCTGATATTGATAAGCCTGCTTCCTTCTGTTATTTCAACAATATTTTCGCGCGGCTTTCTGCTCACAAAAATCGCTTCGCTGCTGCTGGATATAACGTCCTTCGCAGTATTGACCGAACTCGCTATAGATGCAATAAAGCTGCGGATATATCTGAAACGGTTTGAAGTCGCGGCAGTGTCCGCTGTTGACGCAGACGTATCCGGGCAGGAGGTATGAGCGTATGGAAAAAGACTTTCATTATTACGCTACGTACTGCGCCGCATATATAGCCGGATTTACACACGAAGAGAGCGTCAGGATCGCCTGGAGCGCGGCATTCGTTGACAACTGCTCTAAAACTTTCCTTGCCAGAGCGAAGGCCCCTTTGAGCGCGGCGACTACTCAGCTTCAGATGGAGCTGATGGAAATGCGTACCGACGTCATAGGGCTTCAGGAGATCACCAGGATCTGGACGTCGTTTCATTTCCTGCCCAGGGACCTTTATGCGCCGGTAAAAGGTGCGAAGCGCTACAGAAATAAATACAGACTGCTCTGCGGGCCCAACGGACCGCTGCTGAAAGATACGATCGAACTTGCCAAAAGCAGCGGAACACTCGAAGCTATAGGCCTGTCGATGCACGTGCTCGCCGATACCTGGGCGCATATGTATTTCATCGGAACGACTTCGCTCGTGTTCAACACTTCAAATTATCATTTTTATGAGAAGATTGCCGACGGAAACGGCGGCTTTTATGAAAAGCATATAACCTTCCGCCATAATCCGGGCATCCCTGACGATGCGGTGAATTCGCTCTATACTGCCACGCCATTCTCACTGAGAGAAAATGCTGTTTTCAATCTCGGCCACGGACGGCTTACGCACCTGCCTGATTATGCTTACGCGAGATACAGGTACATGCCTTCATGGAAGAATTACGAAGAAGTGTATAAAGACAATCCTGAAGATTTCTACAAAGCGTTCTGCCAGATGATCTATGCGCTTAAATATCTGCGCGGTGCAACAGACCGCTTCGAAACGGACACTTATGATTTCGAGGCTGCAAAGCCGTACGAACATGAAATACGTACGTTCTTCGAAAAGAGGCAGATCGAGCTAGCGAAAGAATGGAAGGCACTTTCGCTGAAATTGTCCGGGAAAGAATTTGCACCGTTTGAAATAGAACCTGCGGCAGTAGAATACATTGACGCCGGGGAAGATCGCGACAATACTGTGCTCGGCAGGTTCATAAAAGCGGCGCTCGCCCAGAAAAGCATGGTGACTAATAAAGTATTCAAGTCCGGAAATCTGACGTGCGGCTACTCCGTTAATTATGAAGAAAAGGGGCTAAAGGGCATAAAAGATTATTTCAAGCTGCTCGAACTCCACAATGAAGACAGAATAAACCAGAGGCGGAAGGGGAGAGAACAGTGACCAAATTCAAACGCGCCACCATTTTAATGATCTCGGCGGCAATGATATTGACAGCCATCGTTTTTATGGTATCTCCTAAAGAAAGTTATCCCGTAGTAACGCTGATCCTGAGCTTCATGCTGCTCGCCTACGGCATCCGGCAGATCATTTACTATATTGTTATGGCACGCCATATGGTCGGAGGCAGATTGATCCTTTATATCGGGCTGATACTGCTCGATCTGGGACTGTTTACAGCGACGCTTTCAGTCATTCCGCTTCCGTACGTTATGCTTTATCTGCTCGGCGGATACGCTTTTGCGGGGGCAATAGATCTGATGCGCGCGAAGGAGGCCAGGCGCCTGCACTCTCCCGAATGGAAATTCATTTTGTTCAAAGGCGTGGTCAATATTCTGATCGCCGTTATCTGCCTCGTGCTGATCTTCGTAGGGACAACTATTGCCGCGGTGTACATTTATTCTGCAGGCCTGATCTATTCGTCGATTTTGCGTATCGTTACGGCAATGCGCAAAACGGCCGTCGTATACATTCCTCAGACTGAAATAGAAAGGATAATGTCGTTAAAATGAAAAGATCATTCAACAAGACTGTTCCGGCAAAGCTTATAGCAGCCTTACTTGCAGTTGCCGCCGTGTTTATGCTCGCGTCGTGCGAAAAACTCAACGAACTTGTCGGAGGGTGGGGCGACGAATTCGGAAATCTAATCCAGGAGCTCGAAAATGAAGAGAACGGTACGTCGCAGCCCGAAGGCACAAACGGAAAGTACGATTTCGTATCCAAAGACGTTGACGGACGAACGGTCCGGCTTTCGGATTTTAAGGACGCCTCCGTCGTGATGATCAATTACTGGGAGCCCTGGTGCGGCCCTTGCCTCAGAGAAATGCCCGACCTCGCCCGCCTTTATGAAAATTATAAAGACAAAGGCCTCGTGATCGTAGGCGTTTTCAGCGAGACCGGTATGGATAAAGAAGTGCGCGACATCATTGCCGACGACGGTATAACGTATCCTGTCGTACGCAAACAGGGCGTGCTCAAAAACTTCAACGGACCGTACGTTCCGACGACGCTGTTCGTTGACGCGAACGGAAATCCGCTTTCGGATTCGGAAGTAGTCGGATCGAAAAGCTACGACGAGTGGGAGAGCATTTTAAAACTGTATCTTGAATGAACTTCGAGGCAGGCGGGACTTAGCTATGGAAGGCAAAACGGTCAATAAAAAAACGGTTCGCCTGGTTTTATCCGTGCTGGCGCTCGCTTTGGGCGCGGCAATGATCATCTTCGGCGTGCTTGGCGGTCAGTTCGTTTCTGTTTTCCGCAAGGCGGCGACAATATGTCTGGAGTGTGTCGGGATTGGATAAGGCGGGCAGAGCATCGGTTTTTAAAAATTTTATATTCCGCTACCGCCTCGCTTTCCAGGGCATCGCTGCGCTTCTGCAGAACGCCAATTTCAAAGGCTTTTTCACCGGAAAGCCGTTTTCCGGCGCCGCGAAAGGCGTCTGCGTACCCGGGCTCAACTGCTATTCCTGCCCCGGAGCGATAGGCGCGTGTCCGATAGGTTCTCTTCAGAGTTTTATGTCTGCGAGGCGGTTCAAATTTCCGTATTACGTGCTCGGGCTGCTGATTTTTTTCGGCGTGCTGCTGGGCAGGGCGGTGTGCGGTTTTCTCTGCCCGTTCGGGCTTCTGCAGGATCTGCTATTTAAGATCCCGCTCGGGAAAATACCGGTATTCGGGAAGCTTAGGCAGAAACTGCATAAAAACCGCGTTGACCGCGTACTGCGCAAATTGAAATACGCCGTACTCGTACTGTGCGTGATAGTACTGCCGCTGTTCTTTAAATTGACACCCGTATTCTGCAAATATATCTGCCCCTCCGGAACCGTCTCCGGAATACTCGTCGGTCTGGCCGATTCATCGGTCGGAGCGCTGTTCGGCAGTATGTTTATGTGGAAAGTGTCCGTGCTGTCAATGATCGTGCTTGCGTGCGTACTGGTAAGCCGCCCGTTCTGCAGATATCTCTGCCCGCTGGGCGCGTTTTACGCCCCGTTCAACAAGATCTCGCTCGTTCGATTAAGCGTCGATGCTTCGAAGTGCGTCTCCTGCGGGAAGTGCTCGTCCGTCTGCGGCATGGGCGTCGATCCGGTCAAATCTCCCGACGACCTCGAATGTATACGCTGCGGTAAGTGCGCGGTCAATTGCCCGGCCGGTGCGATACATATCGGTGTAAAAAGCTGCGTAAAAAGCCGCGTAAAAAGCCGGAGCTCAAAATCAAGTATTTAAAATTGAAAATCACCGCTGAAGAATGTATAATATAACAGCCCGAAAGGGCGGTTAATTATTATACGCAAAAGCGTCCGGTAAACGGAGGAACACTAACATGGCAGAAAATAAAGAAAACGAAAGAAAAACATATTATATTACGACCCCGATATATTACCCGAGCGGAAATATGCACATCGGACACTCATATACGACCGTCGCCGCAGACGCCGAGGCGAGGTACAGGCGCCTTAAAGGCTACGACGTGATGTTCCTCACCGGCACCGACGAACACGGCCAGAAGATACAGAGAAAAGCCGCGGAAAAAGGCGTTACGCCTAAAGAATACGTTGACGAGATCGTCGCGAATACGAAAGAACTCTGGAAGCTTATGAACGTTTCTAACGATCAGTTCATTCGCACCACGGACGATTTCCACGTAAAAGCCGTGCAGAAGATATTCAAGAAGCTGTACGACCAGGGGGATATATACAAGAGCGAATACGAGGGCTGGTACTGTACGCCTTGCGAATCGTTCTGGACCGAAACGCAGCTCGTTGACGGGAAATGCCCGGACTGCGGACGGCCGGTCGAGAGGACGCGCGAAGAGAGCTACTTCTTCAGGCTTTCTAAATATCAGCAGCGGCTCATCGATTTCATCGAAAGCCATCCCGATTTTATTCAGCCCGTTTCAAGAAAGAACGAGATGCTGAATAATTTCCTGCGTCCCGGACTCGAAGATCTGTGCGTTTCGAGAACTTCGTTCGACTGGGGGATCCCGGTGACGTTCGACGAGAAGCACGTAGTTTACGTATGGGTCGACGCACTTTCAAACTACATAACCGCACTGGGATACGGCAGCGACGACGACAGCAGATTTAAAAAATACTGGCCCGCACAGGTCCATCTGGTCGGAAAAGAAATTGTCCGCTTCCACACTATCATCTGGCCTGCGCTGCTGATGGCGCTCGATCTGCCTCTGCCGGAACAGGTGTACGGGCACGGCTGGCTGCTGATCGACGGCGGAAAAATGTCCAAATCCAAGGGCAACGTCGTTGACCCGCGCATTCTTTGCGCAAAGTACGGCTGCGACGCCATCCGCTATTTCCTGCTGCGCGAAGTCCCGTTCGGATCGGACGGCGTGTTTACGAACGAAGCGCTGATAGGCAGGATCAACGCGGATCTTGCGAACGACCTCGGAAATCTCGTGTCGCGCACTGTGTCGATGCAGCTCAAATATTTCGGCGGAGTTCAGAGCGCGGACAAAGTTTTTGCGGATGCTGACAATGAAATCCGCGGCCTTTTCAAAGAGATCTACGATAACGTTCAGGTCCAGATGGACGCGCTTCAGTTCCCGACGGCGCTCGTGGAAATATGGCGCGGCGTATCGAGGCTCAATAAATTCATCGATGAGACCGCACCGTGGGTACTCGCCAAAACTGCTGATACCGTGAAAGCGGATAAGGACAGGCTCGCAGGAGTTATGTATACGCTGCTCGAAGGCATTCGCGCGATCTCCGTACTTATCGAACCTTTTATGCCCGAAACTCCTGCAAAAATACGCGAACAGCTCGGCATCGCAGAAAGACCGGAGCTTACCGCGTGGGAAACGGCGGCGCAGTGGGGCGTATACCCCGACGGCACCGAAGTGAAAAAAGGCGAAGCGCTGTTCCCGAGGATAGATCCTCAAAAAGAACTCGAAGAGCTTGAAAAAATAAACGCACTGGCCAAAGAAAAAGCGGGCGGGAGCGATAAGGCGAACTGCGGCACGAAGACCGCGGAGAACGGTGAGGCTTCCGCACAGCAGGAAGAAGAAGGCGCGAATCTTATAACTATTGACGACTTCGCAAAAGTCCAGATGAAAGTGGCCTGCGTGGAATCGGCCGAGAGACTTGAAGGCAGCGACAAACTGCTGATCCTGAAACTTGACGCCGGTGGAGAAAAACGCCAGGTGGTATCGGGCATAGCAAAGCAGTATTCGCCTGAAGAAATGATCGGTAAGAAAGTGATCCTGATCACGAATCTCCAGAGCGCCGTGCTGAGAGGAGTAACGTCAGAAGGCATGATTCTCGCAGCCACGAAAGGCAAAAAACTTGTGCTGCTCACCGTGGACGGAGACATACCTGCAGGGGCAAAAATAAGCTGACTTGATCCTGATCTGTACAATCGGGAAGGGCAAAATGAATTATCATAATATTACGGGAACTAAACGGGCGAAAAAACGTAGTGTGCCGGCGGCTGTGCTGTCTGTCGTGCTGACTTTTTTCGCCCTTTACGGTTGCGCCGTGACTCCGGGAACTGATGCTCCTGGCGATACGGGCTCCGTTTCCGCACCGGCGACAAATAGATCTGCCGGAGTAACGCCTGAGACCTCAATTACAGCTACGCCGGAAGTTTCGCCTACTCAGGAAATATCTCCCGCTCCGTCGCCGACTGAAGAACCGACGCAGGCTCCAAAGCCTGTCTTCCCGGAAAACGAATATAATATCGGCACGCCGGACGAAGCAGCACTCAAATATATTGCCGCACTGAAAGCGCCGGAAAAAGAAATATTGACCGCGGAACAGATCGCCGCTGCTAACGCAAGAATGACAGCCGGTAGCGACAGCCTTATCGATATATTAAAAATACCTGAAAGCATTGACGGAAATGAACTTGCTGCGCTTATCAACGCTCCGGCGGTTCCCGGACTTCCTCTGTTCGATCAGACCGGCGCGGAGATCGGCGAAGCGGAACTGAAATCGATACTTGACGGCCGGAACACCGGCGCGATAGCTGAAAAAGAACCTGTGCGCGCGGGAATCATCGTGAGGCGGACAGACCTTAAGAAGGTGCCGTCGTATAAAGAATTCCATTCAGCCGCGGGTACGGCGGTGGACCGCATACAGGATACGGAACTTTACGTCGGGATGCCCGTGTGGATTCTGTGGCACAGCACGGACGGCGCGTTTGTGTTCGTGCGATCGTATTATTATACAGGATGGATAAAGGCGGAAGACGTTGCTGCGGCACAGAACGCGGAGGAATGGTTTGCGTTTGCAGTTCCTGAAGAATTTATCGTAATTACGGAACATAAATGCGATATTGACGGCAAACAGGCCGATATGGGTGTAAAACTTCCGTACGCTGGTATCGACGGCGGAGGGGAAAACGTATCTGCATTGATGCCTCTGAGAAATGAAGACGGAAGTTTGGGAACGCGAAACGTGACGCTGCCCGTAACGAGCGCGCATATCGGTTATCTTAAATATACGTACGCAAATTTTATTGCCCAGGCATTTAAATACGTCGGGACGGGGTACAGCTGGGGCGGCCTTAACGGAGGCATTGACTGCTCATCGTACGTCGCGTCGGTACTCAGAACGTTCGGGTTTTATCTGCCCAGAGATACGAAAGATCAGAACGGTACAGCCGGAAGGGGAGTAGCGATCTCCGGCATGAGCGCGGCGGAAATAAAAAAACTCCTGATCAGCGTAGGAGCCGATGCTCCCGTAGCGCTTTATACGAACGGACACGTGCGCTTCTATCTCGGAGAAACAGACGGAACGGTTATGACGATACATGCTCCGGGAAGCAACAAGACCGTCACGACAGCGCGCTTTGAAAATTTTGATTCATTGATAAGTATACGTGTGATAGACGGATAATTTACAAAAATCAATTGACAGGAAAGGTGTTAATATGAACGGGATCGTTAAAATCTGTATAGTTATCGCAATTATTGCCGTGGTGATGATCATATGCACCGCGAGCTTTATGAACAGGGTAAGCGCCAGTTCTTCGCTTTCAATGGTGAGGGAGGCGCTCGAGCTCTATATAGGCGAGGAGGATACTCTTACTATAAAGGGCGGCGGAGAAAGCGTTTCGTGGGAATCTTCCGACAGCGGCGTCGTTACCGTGGACAATAAAGGAAACGTAAAAGGGATTGCCGCCGGTACCGCCGAAATAACGGCAAAATCGGGTGAAGGGACCTGCGTCTGCAAAGTGTTCGTTGTTGAAAAAGAATACAGTTTTGACGACGACATTATGATCTCGGTATTCTGGCCGCCAACGCAGGAGTATATCAATGACGAGCAGTACAAATATATGGCGGATGCCGGAATTACGTACGTGATGGGGTCGGGAGACAATCTCGGCGCGAAGGACGTACAGCTCAAGATGCTCGAACTCTGCTACAAATACGGCATCAGGATGACTGTGGGCGACGACAGACTCGGCAGCAGACTGCTCAACATGAACGAAAAATCGATAAATAAAGTAGTCGAAGAATACAGAAACGTACCCGCCGCAAACGGCTACTATATGCTCGACGAGCCTTTTAATCCGAACGTATTTATTGACGCGTACAGGATCCTTAAGAACGCCGATCCGAACTCGTACATGCATCTTAACTTCCTGCCTTACGCCTCGTACGGCTCCATAGACGTGTATAAAGCGCAGATGAACGACTGGGTAAAATTGTGCGCACAGACCGGATACACTCAGGATTATCTAATGTACGACCTGTATCCGTTCGGCCTTGCGAAAGGCAGTATGAACCGCACAGGATTCCTGCTTAACCTGAACGCAGCGAGGGAAGTGGGACTTGCCAACGGCGTGAAGACCGGCACGTACATCCAGTCCGTAACTCAGAGCGTCGCGTTCCGCTCTCCGACCGAATCCGAAACGAGATATGAGATCAATATGGCTCTCGCTTTTGGCTACAAACAGCTTTCATACTTTACGTGGTTCACGCCTTATAACCGCAGCGAACCGTTCGAGGACGGCATAATCTCGTACCAGGGCGTCCCGAATCCGAAATACGAATTCATATGCCGCGTGAACGCAGAAGTAAAGAAGCTCGGACCGACGCTCGCAAAATGCGACAGCCTCGAGGCATATCAGAGCAAGAACACTTATGACGCAATGGAACTGATACCCGAAGACTTCTTCGTGCAGAACAATAACAAGGGCGATTTTACCGTTACTTATCTGCGGAACAGGGAGAACGGGCGGAACTACTGCATGGTCGTTAACAACAACTTCTCGAAGGCAAAATCGTTCGAACTGAAATTTGAAGACGCCATAAAATCGCTCGAATATCTGTCCGAGAAAGACGGTAAAATATATACGCAGGAAATCGGCGCGGACAATATCGTAAATCTTGACCTCGAGGCGGGAGCTGCGAGACTGTTCATATTGCCCGAAGGGTACGACTTCTCGACGCGCCGCGTCTGGAATCCCGCGGTCAACGAAAATATTGCCCTTAAAGCGCAGATCTACTGCGATACTTCTCTCGGAAGCAGCGGCTGGTATATGAGCAACCTCAACGACGGCCAGCGTTTCTCCGGAAACGTCTCAAACGGCTGGCAGAACAGGGAAAAGGCTAAGACCGCCGTCATCGTGATGGATTTTGAGAAAGAAGTACGCTTCAACCGCATCGACATCTATCCTGCCGGAGACAGAATGAATTTCGGAAAATATATGCCGTCCGATTTCACCGTCTCCCTCTCCAACGACGGAGAAACGTGGTATAAACTTGCCTCCGCTACCGGATTCGAAACGCAGGGCCTTTCCGTGCCGTCGATTACTTTTAACACCGTGAAGGCAAGATTCTTGCGCATCATAGTGAACGCGTTTAACGGCGAAAAGGTACAGATCTCGGAGATCGAGGTCTATAACGACGACGGCGGTGTGGGGAAGCCCGGGTCGGTGCTCTCAAATAATACCGCAGAGCGCGGCACAAAAGAGATAAAATACAAAAACGGTTCGAATATTGCCCGCGGCAAAACGGTACAGGTCTCGTCTTATCCGGCGGACAACAGCTACAAAACGTGGGGCTGGTGGCCCGATTTCCTTGTCGACGGCGATTATTCGACGGGCTGGACGTCAAACGTTAAACTGCATATGGATTCGGGCGACGTTTCGGAATATGCCGTCATCGATTTCGGAGACACGTTCGCGGTCAATAAGATCGACGTTACTCCTCTGGGCTGCTGGCCTAAAGACTTCGAAATCAAATTATCAGAAGACGGAACTAACTGGGAAACGGTCGCTTCCGAGAAAAGCAGCAAATCCAGGAAAGAAGACTATACAGTTGAGCTCGAAACGCCGGTAAACGCACACTATCTGATGTTCCTGGGCACTAAATTAACGAATACCGCGGCAGACGGATACATGCTCCAGCTGGCGGATATTGCCGCGTTCGGCGCGCCGTATAAGGATAGGGCGGAAGCGGAAACGCTCATGGACGAATATATTGCCGCCGGAGGAAAAGAAAGCAGTGAGCTTTATAAAAAAGTACAGGCGGTGCTCGATGATCCTGACGCGACTCAGTCGCAGCTCGATATCGCGATGAAAGCGATGCTCGAAGCAGTCGGAAAAACGCTGCCTGAAAAGAATAAGGCAGAAGAACCCGAGGCGAACTACACGTTCGAAATCGAAAAGAATCCCCTTGAAAACGTTGACGACACGCCTGTTCCTACCGTTGGCCCTGTCGACGGTGATGATGAAAGCGCCGGAAATAAAAAAGGGAATAAAAACGATTCCGCAAAAGCCGCGATGATCGCCGGTATCGCGATCGCCGCCGCTGCTGCAGCCGGAACCGCAATGATCATAGTATCCAGGAAAAAGAAGAAAGCAGAAAAGGATCCTCAGTAAAGGATTCGCTAAAACAGCACGTATAAAACTCCTTTAAAGGAAGCCGGTGAGAGAGAATGGGCAAGATAATAGTTCTGGACGAACTGACTGCGTCGCAGATCGCGGCAGGTGAAGTGATCGAACGTCCCGCGTCCGTAGTTAAAGAAACGGTCGAGAATTCGATCGACGCAGGGGCAACGAATATAAGCATAGAGATCAGGGCAGGCGGGATCAAGTACATACGTATCACGGACAACGGCTCCGGTTTTGAGCCTGATGACGCGGTCATAGCCTTCGATAAGCACGCTACCAGCAAAATAAGGAGCGGCGGAGACCTAAGCGATATTCACACTCTGGGGTTCAGGGGAGAGGCGCTCGCATCTATCGCGGCCGTGGCGGACGTTGAACTGCTGAGCAGGACCGAGAACGATCAGCAGGGCGTGTACGTTCACGTGCGCGGCGGAGACGTACTGGAATGCTCAAGCCGCGGAAGCCCGAAGGGAACGGTACTCACTATAAAAGACCTGTTCTACAACGTACCGGCGAGATATAAATTTCTCAAACGCGATCAGACCGAAGCGGGTTACGTCGCAGAAACAGTGGAGAAGCTCGCACTTTCAAATCCCGGAATAGCGTTCCGGCTGATATCGAACGGACAGGAACTGATCAGAACGCCCGGTAGCGGTCTCGATTCGGCCGTATTCAGCATCTTCGGCAGGGAAAGCATGAAAGACCTGCTGAACGTCGCATACACGGACGGGGAAAATACCGTATCCGGATATACGGGCGTAAGGGGCAATATCTTTGGCACTCGCTCGAGGCAGTATTTCTTCGTCAACGGCCGCCCGGTGAAGAGCCACGTTATTTCTTCGGCGGTCGACGAGGCATACCGCACGGTGACAATGAAACATCAGTTTCCTATGTGCATTCTTATGATCAACGTGCCTTCGCCGAAGCTTGACGTTAACGTCCATCCCGCAAAGACCGAAGTGCGTTTCGCATCAGAACGCAGCGTTTTTACCTCGGTTATGAACGCAGTAAAAAACGCGCTGCTGAGCGAGAACAGGACACCCGATAAGATCTATTACGGAAGCGCTGAAAATGAGCGCAAAGAGGATAACGGTTTTAGCACTCCCGGACCACGCGAAACATTGTCCGGCTCTGTTTCATTTGTGGAAAAGCCTGTGGAAAACCCCAAAAACATGTGGAAATCCCCCGTCGAAAAGGGCGAAAACCAGCAGATCGGGCTCGATTTGACCGGCCGGGAGCCGATAAGTACCCTCCCGAAAGCCCCGGAAAATATCAATCACGAGAACAATGAAATAAAGTCCGAAAGCGAGCCTGAAAAAGAGCCGGAAAGCGAGCTCCCGAAAGAGCCCGAAAACGCACCTGTAATTGTCCGTGAACAGACCTTTGAAAG
This sequence comes from Clostridia bacterium, assembly GCA_017508875.1. Taxonomy (GTDB): domain Bacteria; phylum Bacillota; class Clostridia; order UBA1212; family UBA1255; genus UBA1255. The sequence goes on from JAFWQX010000066.1 coordinate 71,865, forward strand.
CCTGCCCCCTGCGCCTCCGGCAGAGGTAAAAGAGCAGAGCGAAGGGATCTTAGAAAAAGCGGAAGAAGTATTGTCCGGAACGTATAACGAGACCGAAGTGTTTACTCAGAGCAGGATCATCGGGCAATACCTTCGCACGTACATACTTCTGGAATATAACGGGGAGCTCGTGATCATCGACCAGCACGCCGCGCACGAACGGATCAAATATGAGGCAATATGCGAAGCGCTTGACCGCGCAGACGCGTCAATGCCCGTAAGTCCGATGCTTATTCCCGCTGACGTGCGCCTCAGCCCGGCGGAAAAGCTCTGGCTGGATGAAAATTTGGAAAGTTTTACCGCGATCGGGTTTGAGATCGACGATTTCGGGCCGGATACCGTGCTCATCAGGGCGGTGCCTTCCGCGCTTTCCGAGGCTGATCCGGAGGACCTGCTGCTGAGCGGTATAAGGGCCGCGATGTCCTCTAAAGGAGACGCAAGGTCGGTGTTCAGGCTCGAGGCGGTGGATACGATGGCGTGTAAGGCGGCCGTTAAAGCGAATCAGGCGCTTTCGACAGATGAGATAAAGGGACTGCTGGCGTCGCTCGCCGCGCTGAAAAATTCCGCCACGTGCCCGCACGGCAGGCCGATCGTAGTGAAATTGACCTCGCACGAACTTGAAAAGAGGTTCCGCCGATGCCTCTGACAGCCGTGAACGCTGAATATGATAATTGCCCGGACGCGCGAAAACTTCCGGAAGTTATATGTATTGCCGGCCCCACTGCTTCGGGGAAGACCGGGCTCGCCGTCAGGGTCGCGGAGGCACTGGGCGGAGAGATCGTTTCGGCCGATTCGATGCAGATCTACAAATATATGGATATCGGTACGGCTAAGCCTGCTGCGGAGGAGCAGCGCGGCATACCGCACCACCTGATCGATTTCCTGGATCCGGGCGATGAATACAGCGTCGTGCAGTATGTTGCGGATGCGAAGCGAGCGATCACGGATATTTACGGAAGAGGCTGCGTGCCCATTGTAGCGGGCGGGACCGGTCAATATATAAGTGCGCTCGTTGACAATATTTCTTTCGACGAGACCGTTTCCGATCCGGCTCTGCACGAAGAACTTGAGGAGTATGCGCGCGCGAACGGCAATGCTTCGCTCCACCGGATGCTTGAGGCGCTCGATCCGGCTGCCGCGGCGTCAATTCACGAAAACAATTTTAAGCGCGTTCTGAGGGCCGTAGAGATGTTTAAGCTTACGGGGCTTACTCTATCCGAACGCAACGAGAAATCGCGTTTAAAGCCCGTTTTTGCGCGCTACAGAGTGTTTGGAATAGAAGTTGACCGCGCGGAACTCTATGACAGGATAAACAGGCGCGTGGATCTGATGCTTGAGCAGGGTCTGGAGGAGGAAGCGCGGCGCGTGCTCGGCATGCATCCGGGACGGACCGCTTCCCAGGCGATCGGCTATAAAGAGTTCGTTCCGTACTTTTCGGGCGAATACGGCATCGACGCGGCGGCGGAGCTGATCAAGAAGAATTCGCGCAATTATGCCAAAAGGCAGCTGACCTGGTTCAGGCGCTGCCAATGGATAGAATGGGATACAGCGGAGAGGATTTTTAATAAACTGGCAACGGGTTAAGAGTTAAGAGTTAAGAGTTTAGAGTTCAGAGTTAAGAGTTTAGAGTTCAGAGTTGACTGGTGTCAGTGTTTTTTGGTGTCCAGGTTGACTATAAATTATAGAAGTGTATATGTTATTGAAGATAGTGAGAGCGTGCAATAATGCGTATTTATGTTGATTTTGACGATTGCCTGTGCGAGACGGCAAGAGCCTTTTCGAAGCTTGCGTTGGAGATGTTCGATAAGCATGTTCCTTATGAACAGATTTATTATTTTGAACTGGACAGGACCTTTGATCTGGATGCGGGACAATACGAGCGGTTAATGCTTCAGGCGCACCAGCCGGAGATTCTGTTGTCGCTTGACGCGACGCCGGGAGCTGCGGAGACAATAAACGAGTGGATTTCCTGCGGATACGACGTATCGATCATTACCGGCCGCCCGTCAAGCGTTTATGAGCCATCCCGTATATGGCTGGATGAGCATGGACTTCAGCATGCCAAACTGTACTGTCTCAATAAATACGGAAGGAATCACTTTATCAAAAACAGCAATAATACTCTTGAACTCGAAGACTATTACAAAATGAAATTTAACTACGCAGTAGAGGATTCACCAAAGGCGTTTAGATTTTTTGAACATTTGCCGGAGCTTAAAGTTCTGGTATTTGATAGACCGTGGAACAGAAAAACTGCTTTTCCAAATGAAAACTATCAAAGATGCGCCAATTGGGAAACCATTCGCAAAATTGTAACATGTGAATGAAAAAGAAGTGCAACTCGTTCCTGGTTCCCAGTTGCTCGTTCATTGTTACTCGTTCCTCGTTTACTCTAAACTCTGAACTCTGAACTCTGAACTCTAAACTCTCAACTCTGAACTCTAAACTCTAAACTCTAAACTCTTAACTCTATATACTCCATTTAAACTTCTGCGAAGCCGAGTAAATGGCTAAGAATTTTGTTTATTTGTTGTGGTCTAGGCATTCATTACCTCGTTCGGTCACGCACGAAGCCGGATAGATGGCTAAGAATTTTGTTTGACCGAAATGCGAATTAATGAAGGGAACGCATGAGACCCAAAATTC
>JAFWQX010000067.1 GCA_017508875.1 Clostridia bacterium
CGTTAACCTGGAAACCGCTGCGCCTTTTGCAGGAAACGGCGGCAATGATCCGTTCGAAACAGAAGAAGGCGCCGGAACGGGAGGAACGTTGACAGGCCCGGCACAGGCGGCAGCCGCGTCGGCATCAGCCGCAGCCGCAGCGGGAATGACCGCCGCAGCGCCGCTTACAGGCCAGGGAGCCGGTGCTCAGACAACCGGAGCTCAGACACCCTCGGCTCAGACACCGGGGGCTCAGACACCCGCGGCACTTAGATCTTCCGAAGAGATCCGCGTAGTCCTCTGCAACGAAGACGCGATATACAAACTCCCGCCTCGCGATATCTTAAGAAGCGTAGAGCAGGACGATTCAGACGCGCAGCAGCAGGAGAAAAACGCTAAACTTACTGCCCGGAAGCTCGAAGAAGTTATGAGAAGCTTCGGCATAGAAGCGAGAGTATCGCGCATATCTATCGGCTCCACCGTCACGATGTTCGAACTCCAGCCGCAATCGGGCGTAAAAGTCAGCAGGATCAAAAACCTGTCAGACGATATTGCCCTGAACCTCGCCGCATCAGGCGTAAGGATCATTGCCCCCATCCCCGGAAAAGCTGCGATCGGTATAGAAGTGCCAAATGAAGACAGACGCACGGTATATCTTAAAGATCTCATCGAAACGACCGAATTCGAAAATCACCGCTCTAAACTCGCGTTCTGCCTCGGCGAAGACATATCAGGCTCGCCGATCATTGCCGACATCTCAAAAATGCCGCACGTGCTCATCGCCGGTACGACGGGTTCCGGTAAGAGCGTGTGCATAAACTGCCTGATCATGAGCCTGCTGTTCAGATGCACGCCTAACGACGTAAGAATGATAATGATCGACCCGAAAGTTGTCGAACTTCAGATCTACAACAGCATTCCGCACCTGCTCATACCTGTCGTGACCGAGCCTAAAAAAGCCGCTGCCGCGCTGTCCTGGACAGTACAGGAGATGGAGAACCGCTACAGGCTGTTTGCAAAATACAATCTGAGAGATATCAATTCATATAACGAATACGCGCCTGAACACGGGCTTGCGAGAATGCCTCGGATCGTAATAATTATAGACGAGCTTGCAGACCTTATGATGGTGGTACGCGACTCCGCGGAGGAAGCCATAAACCGCATAGCGCAAAAAGCGAGAGCGGCCGGAATGCACCTTATCGTGGCAACGCAAAGACCTTCCGTTGACGTCATCACCGGCCTCATCAAAGCAAACATACCTTCCCGCATAGCATTTACCGTATCATCCGTAGTCGATTCCAAAACGATACTTGACTACGGCGGCGCGGAAAAACTGCTCGGCCGCGGAGACATGCTCTATCATCCGCTCGATTTTATGAAGCCGCTTCGCGTTCAGGGCGGGTTCGTATCGGATATGGAAATTGAGGAAACGGTCGATTTCCTGCGCGTTCAGCGGATGCAGACGGAACAGGACGAACAGATATCGAGCGATATTGACAACGCACGGCCTGTCGAGAAGCCGGGTAAGGGCAACAGGATCGAGTTTGCCGCAAATGAAGCGGACCCGATGCTCGTTGACGCGCTCGATATAGCGATCGAGACAAAGCAGATCTCGGCATCGTTCCTTCAGCGCAAGCTCGGACTGGGCTACAGCAGGGCGTCAAGGCTGATCGACCAGATGGAAGAGCGCGGCTACATTTCCGCCAGAGACGGGAACAATCCCCGCCAGGTCCTGGTTAGTCAAAATCCGCTCAGATAATGTTATACGCCGTGCGGCGCATTTTAAGGAGATTCATTATGGCAGGATCAAACGGACAATTCGAACAGCATAACAGCACTGCCGCCGGGCACAACGCTCAGTTCTCAGGCATTTCCCGGCTGAAGCCCCGCTGCTTTTCACTTTTCGACGCACATTGCGATACGCTTACAGAATTCGGCGCCGGGGGACAAACCCTGTACGACGCCCCCACGCATTTTAACGTAAAAAAGCAGCTCGCGTACGGGCAATACCTGCAGGTCGCGGATATATGGGTAGACAGCAAAAAACACGACGTTGACGACCGCGTCGAAAACTATATAGACGAGTTCTACAACCAGCTGGATATTCTGAAAAAGCTCGGAAGCGCCGGAACCGCGGAATACCCTGAAGGATTTGACGTCGCGCTCATACGAAGCAGCGAGGACATAAAAGAATTTTACGGCGAAATTGACGGCGGCGAGAGCGCCGGATCTGCCGCGAAAAAGCCGAAAGCCGGGTTCCTCCTCGGAATAGAAGGCGGAGAATGCATTGACGGCGACGCCGCGGCTTTCTACGGCGGCGAAACGGGCTCCGGGCAGTTCTGTACACTGAAAAAACTTTACAGACTCGGCGTAAGGCTAATAACGATCACGTGGAACACACCGAATAAAATGTCCGACACGAATGCTACAGCAAATCCGGCGCCGGGGCTGACGGAATTCGGCAGAGCAGCTATCAAGGAGATGAACCGGCTCGGCATTATGATCGATCTGTCGCACATTTCCGACGCAGGATTCCGTGACGTCATCGAATTATCCGGAAAACCGGTGATCGCGTCACATTCCGATTCACGAACGCTCTGCCCCCATCCGCGAAATCTCACGGACGACATGTTCAAGGCCCTTATAAAAAAAGGAGGCGTGGCCGGTATCAATTTTTGCACCGGTTTTCTGGGCGGAAGCGCGGACCTCACACAGATCATCCGCCACATCGAACACTTCGCGTCACTCGGAGGAATAAAAAATATCGGGCTCGGATCAGACTTTGACGGGATCTCGGAGCTGCCGGGCGGGATAGAAGGAGCGCAAAGCATGTATAAAATAATTGACGCTCTGCTAAAATTGAATTATACTGAAGAACAGGCAGAAGGAATTGCCTCGGGCAATTTCCGGCGTGTATTTGAAGAAGTCCTTCCGCCGGTCGAGATGCTTAAAAACGGGAAAAAGCTCACGCCTGAAGAGGCATAAAGAGGTGCATGATATGGACAATGACAGACGTCGCTACGCCGGGGAACACGGTTCTTCCGGAAAGGCGGAGAAGTCATCAGATAGACAGAAGAATAAGAAAAGGGCAGGCAGGGTAGTCGGAAAGGTCTTCGGCCGCATCGGCATCGTATTGCTTACGTTCATCCTGCTGCTCGTCGTAACTATTGTCGGCGTACTTATGGTACTCTATTACGGACCGTCTCCGTCCGCGCGAGACCGTTTCGTACTCACAGTAACAGAAACAAGCGCCGGAGGCTTTCTTGCCACCTGGTTCCTCCCGAAATCCACGATCAACGAGATCAGAGCCGAAAACCAGATCATCGAGACAGACGAGATCACCGACGTCGGACTTATAAACATACCCGGCAGCAGCACGAAAAAAGGCACCGACCCCGAAAATCCTTCCAACCCTGGAACACAGGACGACGATCACGGCCAGAGCGGCGACGAAACTGAATATGACATAAACAAAATAGAACTGATCGATATCGTCGGAAAAACCTACAGAGGGAAGCTGCTTATAGTAAACAATCCGAAACGCGTATTCATCGGCACTCCGCCTGCGTACGGAGAAGATAAAAAAGGCGTTTCCACGATCAATATGGTCAGAGAAGCGAACGCTCTGTGGGGCATAAACGGCGGCGGATTCTTTGACACAGGAAACGGAAACGGCGGCGTACCCACCGGGCGCGATAATTCCGACGGTATCGTTATATCGCGCGGGACGCTCAGATGGGGGAACAGGCGCCAGACTTATGAGATCATCGGGATCAATAAAGAAGGGATACTTGTCCTTGGAAAAATGACGGGGCAGGAGGCGCTGGACCGCGGCATCGTAGAAGCGCTCAACTTCGGACCGTATCTTATTGTCAACGGCGAGCCCTGCGCGGTGCAGGGTTTCAGCGAAAGCAGCCTGAACCCGAGGTCCGTGATCGGGCAGCGCGGCGACGGGGCAATGATGCTCCTGACCATTGACGGCCGCCAGCCTACAAGTATCGGCGCTTCGTACGAAGACCTGATCGAAATAATGATGAATTACGGCGCGGTCAACGCGGCGAATCTTGACGGCGGTTCTTCTACTTATATGGTGCAGAACGAAGAAGACAGAAACGATCCCAAAATAATAACGCAGACGGCATCGCTCTACGGCCCGAGACGTATGGCAACTGCTATCCTTGTCGCGCGCGTCGAAGACACTCCGGAGGATTAACGTCATGACCCGGAGCAGGAACAGCAAACCTAAGAAAAAATATTTTTGGAAAATACTGCTGATATCGGTACTCGTATTTGTGATCGCCGCACTTATCGGACTTATCTGGTTCTTCAACTGGCTGTCGGATTACGAAGAAAACGAGCGCCATCACGTCGCGGAGCGCGTAGTTTCTTTATGCGAGCAGGGAAATTATGAATACGTCGCTTCGCTAACCGACGTGGTCGGAGCGGGGCTCGAGACCAAAGAAGTTTACGCCGAAGAGATAGGAAAGCTGATGGCAGGCAGGAAGATCACGTATTCCAAGGCCTTTTCGTACGACAGATTTGAAAAGCCGATGTATAAGATCATGGCCGACGGCGAGTACGTCTGTAAACTGGCGCTGAAAAAAGCCGGAAAATCCAAATATAAATTTGACGTTTACGAGCCTGATTATTTCACTGCTTTTGATTTCGGTAATGGAAACGTAGCGTTCCTGGTTCCGGATTTCTATGAAGTCTACTGCAACGGAAAGCTGCTGGACGATAAATTCATTACCCGCAGCGGGCTGAACCCCGAACTGCTGCAATACGCCCTTACGGATAAGGAGAAACCGTCGCTCTCAAGGTACGAGATCAGCGGCCTCACGTCAAGGTGCGAGATAATTGCGCGCGACAGCGGCGGAATGACCGTCGAACTTACTGAAAAGGACGGGACGTATATGGCTTCGTTCGCGTCAATGCGCTTCAGCGTTCCGTCTAATATTTCGATCTTCGTCAACGGCAGGAAGCTTGACGAAAAATACACTTTCGAGAACTCCGAAGAACAGTCCGCTCCAGGTGCGGCTGCGTACGCGCCGATGCTTTCGGGCGGAGCGTCTGCCTCCGGATACGTTTCATACCGCGTGGACTACATAAGCCCGCTTTCAGAGTACATTGCGAAAGACGAGAACGGCGCCGAAGTGGAGCTCCGGCTCGGTTCGGACGGAGTATATAAGACAGGCGTGTCGGAATACACAGTCAGAGTGCCCGAAGGGTTTGAGGTAAAGGCGGGCGAAACAGTGCTTTCAGGCTCGGACAAATGGTTTGTCAAGGGCGGAATGGAAGTTGAAGCGCTAAAAACGATATTGACCAAATACCTGCCTGCGAGGCCGTCAATGTGCGAATACAGATTTTCGCTGCTTGACAGCGAACCTGCTCCCGAAGTTTCGGTCCTAAACGCCGCGGGAGCGTGGCAGACGCTCAGACCTGACGGCGAAAACATCTATTCATACGACTTCAAGGTCGAAACGGACGTGCCCGAATTTACCGGCCTCGCCGTAAAAAGGACCAAAAATTACGCCGAATATATAACGAACGATATGGAACCCGACAAGTTCATGAAGCTTATTCTTCACGATCAGCCTATGTATTCGGAACTCGTCGATAACCCGTACTATTTCTATACCGGGCATAAAAAGCACTGGTTCGAAAATGAATCCTGGCAGGATCTCTATGTTTATTCGCAGGACTGCTTCTCGTGCAGGGTCAAATTCGATTATTATATCGGGCAGATAAAGACCGATCCTGACTTTGTAAAGATGCTACCGCTAGACGTGCGCTTCTGGTTCGTCAGGTATGAGGGCGAATGGTATATGGCGGACTGGGAGATCACGAGCTGATCGGATGCAGGAGCGAACATACTTTTAATAAAGAAGCCGTGTCACGGGGGCACGGCTTAATTTAATGCTTTATCTAAACGTTGACGTTCGGGCCGGTAACCGTTCAAAACGCCTCTATATCGATCTTCTCGACGGACTCGATCCCCGACTTCAAAAATTTGCCGCCTAATTCGCGGAATTTGGCAACGGAATCCGAAGTGTAAAATTGTACTGCCTCCGCGGGAAAATCGATTTCCGGGGCATTTACGCGTGAATCTGAGGCATTCAGGAGCCCTTCGCGCTTAAGCCGGTCTTTTACGGCCTGCGCCACGACCGAAGCCGAATTAATAAGCTTAACGCCTCCGCCCATTATCTCTCCTATAACTTCAGCGAGCAGGGGGTAATGCGTGCAGCCGAGCACGAGCGTGTCGATCCCGGATCCGCGAAGCTCATCGAGGTACTTGTGCGCGGTCAGACGGGTTATGACGCTGTCCCACCAGCCTTCTTCAGCCAGAGGCACGAAAAGGGGACAGGCTTTTCCGAAATAACGCACGTCCGTCCGGCCCTCTGTTTCAGCGGCTCTGTAAATGGCCTTCTCGTAAACTTTACTGTTTATCGTTGCCGCAGTCCCGATGACTCCGATGCGCCCCGAGACCGACGCCTTCACGGCAGCAGCGGCTCCGGGCTCGACGACCTCGATGACGGGCAGATCGTACTTTTCGCGAAGCGTTGCCGAAGCACAGGCGCTCGCGGTATTGCACGCGATAACTATTGCCTTAACATTTTTGGTAAGCAGAAAATTAACGTCCTGAAGCGTATACCTCAGCACGGTATCCGGAGATTTTGAACCGTAGGGAGTACGGCCGTTGTCCCCGAAATATATAAGCTTCTCGCCCGGAAGCTGTGCGCGTATCTCACGCAGCACGGTAAGACCGCCCAGACCCGAGTCGAATACGCCTATTGCCCCTTCAGCGTTCATCGTAGCACCTCTCGTCGGAGCCGAATTTCTGAAGCGCGAGTTCTATAAGTCTGTCGAGGAGCGCACTGTATTCCATCCCGTCGCTGACGGCGAGCTTCGGATACATACTGCAGTCTGTAAAGCCGGGCAGCGTGTTGATCTCGTTGAGCAGCACGGTACCGTCCTTCTGCACGAAAAAGTCGACGCGCGCAAGTCCTGAACCGCCGATCGCTTTGAATGCGCGGATCGCGAGAGATTTAACAGTTTCAAGTGTTTCTTCCGGTACGTCAGCGGGAATGACGACGATACTTTCGCCTTCTACGTATTTCGAATCGTAATCGTAAAACTCTTTATCTGCCGATCTCACTTCGCCCGGAGTAAAGGCGGAAGGGTCGCTGTTTCCGATGACGCCGCATTCGATCTCCTTGCAGTCAACGTACCGCTCGATCAGGGCTTTTGTGTCGAATTTCAGCGCGTTTAATAGCGCGGGAACAAATTCTTCGGGGTCATCCGCACGGGCAACGCCTACGGAAGAGCCGCAGCTCGCAGGTTTAACGAAGCAGGGGAAACCGAAAGCGGCGTTCACGGCGTCAATATATTGACCCGGATCGGCCTCGGCTTTATCCTTGTATGCTGTAATATATTCGACCTGAGGTATCCCGGCGCTCGCAAACTGCACTTTTGCGAAAGATTTGTCCATTCCGCACGCCGAAGCGAACACGCCGCACCCTACGTACGGTATTCCGAGCAGTTCGAACAGACCCTGGACCGTACCGTCCTCGCCGTTCAGCCCGTGAAGCACCGGGAAGATGCAGTCGCACGTACTTATTTCTTTCATTGCCAGATCGATTCGTCTGTGCCCCGGAACAGGCGTGAAACCGTTGTCCTTCAGGGCAAATTCTACCCATTTATCCCCGGGAATAAGTTCGCGCGGGCCTCTGTAAGGAAGCCAGTCTCCGCCGTACGTGATCCCGACGGGCAATATATCGTATTTGGTTTTATCGAGATGACTTAGAATACATGAAGCCGAGATGCACGATACTTCGTGCTCCGTGGAGCGGCCTCCGAATATCACGGCTAATCTGAGCTTCTTGCTTAGCGCAGAATCACGGGCGTCTGAATGCTGAACGATATTTCCCAATTTTAAACACTTCCGGTTTCTTTTAGCTTTTGTCCGGACCAAAAACCGCCTTTCCGGCTGCGGAAGAACGGCAAAAAGCACGAATTCCGGGCAGATCCGGCGGGTATTGGCCTCTGTACGTAATTATACACTCTTGCCCGCCGTTAAAACAAGTGATAAAATAATACAGTGTTCGGACGGACGCTGCCGTACGGGCGCTCATTTATTATCGGAGGAAACGGCTTGAACAGGGAACGTGTTTTTCCGCCTTTGGCGGTGAATAAAAAAGGTGAGCTCAGCCTGCGCCGCGGGCATCCGTGGGTATACGGCGAAGAGCTTATTTCAGGCGTTCCGGAAGGGTTCCCGAACGGGGGGATCGTTGACGTCGTTTCGCAGAGCGGGAAATATCTGGGCTCCGGTTTTTACAGTGAGAAGAGCAAGATCTCGGTGCGCGTGCTTTCGGACAACGCAAACGAGTGTTTTGACGGTGCGTTCTGGCGCAGGCGGGTGAAATATGCCGCAGACTACCGCCGCAGGGTCATGGGGGAGGATATTGACAACTGCCGCCTCATATTCGGCGAGTCCGACGGGTTTCCGGGACTCACCGTTGACCGGTACGGCGACTACCTCGTCGCGGAAGTTTTGTCATACGGCATGGATCTTGTGAAAAAGACAGTTTACGGCGCGCTCGTCGAGGAGTTTCCGGACGTTCGCGGTATTTATGAGCGGAATGAATCGAGGCTGAGGGTGCTCGAAGGGCTTCCGCAGTATTCGGGCTGGGCCGACGGAATACCGAACGACGGGCGGACGGTTTGCCAAATTACTGAAAACGGAATAAAATACACGGTGGATTTCGGGTCCGGACAGAAGACAGGATTCTTTCTCGATCAGAAATACAACCGGCGCGCGGTCGGGAAGCTTGCGGCAGGCATGAAAGTACTTGACCTTTGCACACATACAGGGTCGTTCGCGCTCAATGCGTTAAAAGGCGGTGCGAAGAGCGTAACTGCGGTGGACGTGTCGGAAGCCGCGCTCGAAATTGCCCGCGCTAACGCAGAACTGAACGGAGCTGGCGATAAGCTGAGTTTCGTGTGTGCGGACGTGTTTGATTATTTGCCGGAAGTTGAAAAACGGCCCGCGGGGGAGAAATTTGACCTGATAATACTCGATCCGCCCGCTTTTACGAAGAGTTCAAAGACTCTGCAGAATGCGAAAAAGGGGTACCGCGAGGTCAATTACCGCGCGATGAAGGCGCTTCCGAGAGGCGGGTATTTAGCAACGTGCTCCTGCTCGCATTTTATGACAACGGAACTGTTCCTTGAAATGCTCCGGGCTGCCGCGCTCGAAGCCGGGGTTTCGCTGAAGATCGCGGAGATAAGACACCAGGCGCCGGACCATCCTGTGCTTCTTAACGTGCCGGAGACCGATTACCTGAAATTCGTCATCTGCCAGGTGGTGTAATCTTTTATGACGGAAGATAATAACTTAAAAAATACAGATATAAACAGTACGGAGGCAACGGAAGGCGGAACCGGAACTGAACCGTCGAGGCTCAGGCTTAAAGACAGGCGCCGCATGCGTATGTCGCCGTTTCTGAAGATAATAATCGGCTTTGCGCTTACGATCCTGATCGGAGGCGTCCTTCTTTCTCTGCCTATTTCTTCGAAAGAAAATGTATTTACGAGCTTCGATCAGGCCGTTTTCACTTCAACTTCCGCGGTTTGCGTGACCGGCCTTGTCGTTAAAGATACGGCTTCGTACTGGTCCGGATTCGGGCAGGCGATCATACTTGTAATGATCCAGATCGGAGGTCTCGGAGTCATAACGGTCGGAGCTGCATTCGCGCTCGTCGCGCGCAGGCGTATTTCTATCATGCAGCGCAGCACTATACAGGAAGCGATATCTGCTCCGAAAATGGGTGGGATCGTCAGACTTACGCTTTTCATTCTTATAATGACGGGTGCGTTTGAACTGGCCGGAGCGCTGGCAATGATGCCTGAATTTGTTAAATCGTTCGGCGGTAAAGGAGTATGGATGGCGTTTTTCCATTCGATTTCTGCATTCTGCAACGCCGGATTCGACGTGATGGGGGCTGAGACGGGTAATTTCTCGTCGCTGACCGGGTTCGTTTCGAGCCCGCTTATCAATATTGTCGCGATGCTGCTTATAATCATAGGCGGAATAGGCTACATAACCTGGGACGACATACGCAACAATAAATTGCGCTTCAGGCGCTACACTATGCAGACCAAGCTCATCCTCGTAACGAGCGCCGTACTGATCGTCGTGCCCGCGGTGCTGTTTTTTTTCTTCGAGTTCAAAGACATGAAGCCCGGGGAGAGGGTGCTCGCTTCGCTGTTCCAGGCGGTCACACCGAGAACGGCGGGCTTCAATACGGTCGATCTTAACAATATGAACGGGGCGGGGCGGGCAATGATCGTTGTCCTTATGCTCATCGGCGGTTCGCCGGGGTCAACGGCAGGCGGTATGAAGACTACGACCGCGGCGGTGCTGTTCGGCAATATGATCTCGGTGTTCAGGCGCAAAAATGAGACCGGTTTCTTCGGAAGGCGCATTGACCCTATGCTGAGCCACGTGGCGGGCGCGATATTGATGCTTTACGTCACTCTTTTCGTAGGGTGCGGGATGGCGCTAAGCGCCATAGAAGGATTGCCCATAGGGACGTGCCTGTTTGAGACTGCGTCAGCTGTAGGCACCGTCGGACTGAGCCTCGGGATCACGCCTACGCTCGGCCTTGCGTCAAAACTGATTCTTATTGTACTTATGTTTATAGGGCGTGTCGGTGGACTGACAATAATGTACGCCGCTATTTCGGATAAAAAGGAAACGTCCCGGCTTCCGCTTGGAAAGGTTACGGTCGGGTGAGGCAATTCGCGCAGTTCCTTAATGGAGTTTCGCGGTATGACAATCAGCTGAAAGGATAGTTTTTATGAAATCGTTTTTGGTTATAGGACTTGGCAGATTCGGAAGACATATCTGCGCCCATCTGATGAATTTGGGGCATGAAGTCATCGCTGTTGACCGCAACGAGAGCAGGGTCAACGACGCTATGGAGTTTGTTTCGGGTGCGCGGATCGGTGACGGTACCGACGTGGATTTTCTTCGTTCGATGGGTGTGCGGAATTTTGATTGCTGCATCGTCACGATAAGCAGCGATTTTCAGAGTTCGCTTGAGACTACGTCTTATCTGAAAGAATTGGGTGCGAAGCACGTCGTTTCGAGGGCGGAGCGTGACGTTCAGGAGAAGTTCCTGCTGCGTAACGGTGCTGACGAAGTCGTGTATCCCGAGAAACAGATGGCGAAGATCGCCGCGATACGGTACAGTTCGGAGCACATTCTTGATTACGTCGAGATCAGCAACGACTACGGCGTGTTTGAAGTGACAATTCCGAAGAACTGGGTCGATAAGTCGATCGGGCAATTAGATATACGCCGGAATTATAATATCAATATTCTCGGTCTTAAGAGCAACGGCCGCATGGATGCTGCTGTGAGCGCGGCAACTGTTTTGACGGAGGACAAGACGTTGCTGGTTCTGGGTGATTATAAGACGATTCAGAAGATTTTTAAGATCTGATGTGCACCTGATCGTTAAATGGCTTTTACACATATTATAAGGCGGCTCCGCGGCCGCCTTTTTTGGTACGACGGGCATGCCGTCGGTCTGTGGTGAAAGTCCATGTGAAACGGGGGCCAGAGACCGGTTTTGGCGCAATGCGGGGACCGGTGAAACGGGGGCCAGAGACCGGTTTTGGTGCAATGCGGGGACCGGTGAAACGGGGGCCAGAGACCGGTTTTGGTGCAATGCGGGGATCGGTGAAACGGGGGCCAGAGACCGGTTTTGATGCAATGAAGAGACCGGTGAAACATGCTTGAAACCGGTCTCTGTCCCCCGTTCAATTGACTGCAAAAAAGAAGAGACCGGTTCCAGCTCCCGTTCGATAGGAGTCGAAACCGGTCTCAGTTTCCGGTTCTCTTAAAAAATTTAAAAATTATTTGTTGTCGATAAATGATGCTGCCGCGAGCCCGGCTTCAGCGCCGTCCGAAACGGCCGTTGTGACCTGGCGCACTCTCTTCGCTCTGCAGTCGCCGGCGACAAATATGCCCGGCGTCTTTGTATTGATATTGTCCGAAGCGATAACGTACCCGCGCTCATCGAGGTCGATCAGCTCTGAAAACGCGCCGTTCTGAGGAACTGTGCCTATTGCCACAAACAGACCGTCAACGGCCATTGTCCTTTCCTCGCCGTTCTGTTCAATAACGATACCATCCAGCTCGTGCTCGCCCAGGAAGCCCTTCACTCTAACTTCCGTGAGGATCTCAACGTTATCCTTCGCACGGAGCTTATCCTGCATCTTCTGCTCACCGGTGAGGAACGGGAGATCCTGAAGAATGTAGAGCTTCTTCACAAGATCAGAAAGCATGACCGCTTCGACAAGAGCGCTGTTTCCGCCCCCTACGAGAGCAACCGTTTTGCCTTTATAGAAAGCCCCGTCGCATACGGCGCAGAAAGAAATGCCGTTACCGATATACTGCTCTTCGTTCGGAAGCCCAAGGTGTCTGTGAGCAGCGCCGGTGGCAATTATTACCGCTTTTGCGTCGTGCTCTTCTCCCATATCGGTTTTTACAGTCTTATAAGAACCGTGATCGGCAATTGAAACCGCTTCGCCGAGGTCAAATTCCGCCCCCTGCGCCATCGCCTGATTCATAAGCCTGTCTGCAAAATCCGAGCCCGAAATAGATTCAAAGCCCGGAATATTCTCAACGAGAGGAGACAACGTAATCTGTCCTCCGGCTGTTTCTTTCTCAAGCACGAGAACTGTTTTGGACGCCCTGAGCGCGTAAATAGCGGCAGTCAGACCGGCAGGGCCGCCGCCGATGATAATAATATCGTACATAACAGATTTCACCTTTTATGGAGCCTTTAAGCGAATTCACGGCCGGTCTTGCGGCCGGCCGGATCCTTTAATATTTTTTACCCTCAACCAATCGCAAAACGCTTGATATTTGATGCATTGACGATCTTTTCAATGTTTGGGCCTTCAGCGACGATGAGCGTCGGAGCCTGCTTCACCTCGTACTTTTTCGTAAGTTCCGGATTCTCCTCGGCGTCGATCACTTCGTATTTGATCCCGGCGTTGTCAAGAATGGTCTTTGCCATACGGCAGTTCGGGCAGGTCTTGGTAGCGAACAGCAGAAGCTTTCTGCCTTCGTTTGAAGCCTGCTTTGCCGCCTCTGCAGCTCTTTCTACGACCTGCGCAGCAGCTTCGGTATCGCAGCAGTCAGCGCCGTCGACTATGACCTGTCCCGCTCTTTTAAGCTGGGAGTGCGGTATATCGTAGAGACGTCTGTCCTTGAATTCCTGAGTCTTTCCTGCGTTCCAGTTCTGAACGGGGCGGTAATAACCTGTGATTCTGCTATAGACTTCGGTGATCTCTCCGCAGTGCGGGCAGCGGTACTGTTCGCCGGTGAGATAGCCGTGCTTGCGGCAGATCGAATAAGTAGGCGACATCGTGTAGTACGGAAGTTTGTAGTTTTCCGCGATTTTTCTGACGAGGTTCGCGGCGGATTTCCAGCTCGGAAGCTTTTCGCCGAGGAAGGCGTGGAAGACCGTTCCTGACGTGTAGAGAGTCTGGAGCTCATCCTGAATGTCAAGCGCGTCAAAGATGTCGGACGTGTAGTTTACGGGCAGGTGAGAGCTGTTCGTGTAGTAAGGCGTTCCGCAATCGCCGCCGGCAGTGATGATGTCGGGGTAACGGGCAACGTCGTGCTTCGCGAGTCTGTAGCTCGTCGATTCGGCCGGAGTCGCTTCAAGGTTATACAGGTCGCCGTATTTCTCCTGATAGTCGGAGAGACGGTTTCTCATGTGGTTGAGCACGTCCTTCGTGAATTCCTGCGCTTCGACGTTCGTCAGATCCTTTTTGAGCCATTTCGCATTTAGGCAGGCTTCATTCATACCGACGAGGCCGATGGTGGAGAAATGGTTGTCAAACGTGCCGAGGTAGCGCTTCGTGTACGGATAGAGGCCTTCGTTGAGCAGTTTGGTTATGACGGTGCGTTTCACTTTGAGCGAGCGGGCGGCAATGTCCATCATGTGGTCAAGGCGCTTGTAGAATTCTTCGGGAGTTTTGGAGAGATATGCGATCCTCGGCATATTGATGGTGACAACGCCTATTGACCCTGTGCTTTCGCCGCTGCCGAAGAAGCCGCCGGACTTTTTGCGCAGTTCGCGGAGGTCAAGGCGGAGACGGCAGCACATTGACCGCACGTCGCTGGGTTCCATGTCGCTGTTGATGTAGTTGGAGAAGTACGGCGTGCCGTATTTCGCGGTCATTTCGAACAGCAGACGGTTGTTTTCCGTATCGGACCAGTCGAAGTCCCTGGTGATGGAGTATGTCGGGATCGGGTACTGGAAGCCGCGGCCGTTGGCGTCGCCTTCGATCATGATCTCGATGAACGCCTTATTTACCATATCCATTTCGACCTTACAGTCTTTATACTTATAAGGCATTTCTTTTCCGCCCACGATGCAGTTGAGTTCTGCGAGGTCGTTCGGGACGGTCCAGTCGAGCGTGATGTTCGAGAACGGAGCCTGCGTACCCCAGCGGCTGGGAGTGTTGACGCCGAAAATGAAAGACTCGATGCATTTCTTAACGTCGCGGTAACTGAGATTGTCCGCTTTAACGAACGGGGCAAGGTAGGTGTCAAATGACGAAAATGCCTGAGCGCCTGCCCATTCGTTCTGCATGATGCCGAGGAAGTTGACCATCTGGTTGCAGAGGGTGGCAAGGTGGCTGGCGGGGGAGGACGTGATCTTTCCGGGGATGCCTCCCAGGCCTTCCTGTATGAGCTGCTTGAGCGACCAGCCTGCGCAGTAGCCTGTAAGCATCGCGAGGTCGTGCAGGTGCAGATCGGCGTTTTTATGTGCGTTGGCAATTTCGTCGTCATATATCTCGCTGAGCCAGTAGTTTGCGGTGATGGCGCCGGAGTTGTGGAGGATGAGGCCGCCGACGGAGTACGTGACTGTGGAGTTTTCTTTTACGCGCCAGTCGATGGACTGTACATAGTTATCGACGAGTTCTTTGTAGTCCAGAATGGTGGACTTCATGTTGCGGAGTTTTTCACGCTGTTTGCGGTACAGGATGTATGCCTTCGCAACGTCGGCGTACCCTGCCTGTACGAGTACGGCTTCAACGCTGTCCTGTATGTCCTCTACCGCGATGAGCCCGTCTTTGATCTTGGGCTCGTATTCGGCGGTAACTTTGAGTGCCAGCAGGTCAATTATGCTGGAGTTGTATTGTCTGTCAACAGCGTCAAATGCGCGTGTGATTGCGTTGCTAATCTTGCTTAAGTTAAATTCGGATACTTTTCCGTCTCTCTTTAGTACCTGGTACATGATGTCAACTCCCTGTTTTGCGTGTTAGTTATGATTCTTTATCCGGGTGATTCCGGCATCGCGGAAGGGCGATTTCGTCCCTTGAAGCCGCAGCGCAGGCTGTGATCGCATGCTGCAGTGTCAAATCCCTTTAATCGCGATTGCGCATAAGAAATTATACCGCGGCAAAAAAGCGGTGTCAATAGCCAAATAACAAAATATTGTAATTTTTTTCTTGCCCTGCCACAATATGTAGTGGCTGTGAACGGGGGACAGAGACCGGTTTGCTACGGCTTGCAAATTAGGTGGCCGGAGGCGAGCGGGGAAATACAGTGCCAGAGGGCGCAGCCGAACGGGGGACAGAGAGCGGTTCTTTTGTTCTTTTTTGCTATGCCTTAAAAAGCAAAGCATAAAATGCAAAAGAACCGCTCTCTGTCCCCCGTTCGGCTGCGCCCTCTGGCACTGTATTTCCCCGCTCGCCTCCGGACTACGGCAACACTGCTGAAAATAGCGGCGCACGTGTTTTCTTATATTTTATATATAAAAAGATTCTATAACGAGAAAGCTCAGATGCCACGAAGTTCCGCTTTTGGAATAAAAGGCTTGATAGCGTCGAGACATTCCTTCATCTGTTCGGGCGATTTTCCGTGAACACCTTCAGAAATAAGATCGCCGGAATCCTTGAAATTCTGGAGAAAGAACAACTCGTTGCCGGCGAGCCACTTTCCAATAGAAACGAAGTCAGAAGGCGAGTGAAATTCATTGACCACCGTTGTCCTGAATTCGAACGGTGTGTCTGAAGACATCAATAGATTGGCGCTTTGCTCGATGTTGTCAATTTTAAAATTTGGAAGGCCAATGGTTTTCGGATAGTTTTCTTTTGAATTTTTGATATCTATTGCCACATAATCCGCCAATTTGTCTCTGAGCACCGTTCGCAGAACGTCCGGATTGGTTCCGTTCGTGTCAAGTTTGACTTTGTATCCGAGCGCCCTGATTTTGCTGATAAACGGAATAAGGTCCGGGACGATCGTTGGTTCTCCGCCGGTTATTGCGACGCCGTCGAGCACGCCTTCTCTTTTTTTTAGGAACTTGAAAAATTCATCCTCGTCCATAACTGCGTTTGGGTCAATATGTGTGACGAGTGAGGCATTGTGACAGAACGGGCAACGCATATTGCATCCTGCTGTAAAGATCGTGCATGCGATCTGTCCCGGGAAGTCAAGCAGTGTTAGTTTTTGTAAGCCGTGTATTTTCATGTCAAAGATAGATCCTTTTTTTTATATTATAACTCTATTATTATGCAAGTTCAATCATCAGGGGGCACGATTGGTGGGGGAAACGGGGGACAGAGACTCGTTTTTTTATTGCCTTTGCTTTTGCTATAATAAGAGTGCAAGATTTAACAAAAACGGGTCTCTGTCCCCCGTTTCCCTCTTCCCTCCGTTCAGCTCTTGACATCTTTTCCGCATTTGCGTATTCTAAAAAAGCAGAAAAAGAAATAAAACAAATATAAGAGGAGCAAAATGAAAAAAAGCATAAAAAAGCGAATAAAACAAGCAGCATGTTCGATCATAATCGCAGGAACATTGACATGCACGGCAATCAGTTGCAAAAACACAACGGATTGCCGCGGACCGAAAGGGGAAATCAAAGTGAACGCACTTCAAAACCACCTAAAAAATATGCATCTCGGCGGGGCGGTCGGAAACATATTGACCCAAAACGAAAAAAACTGGGTGCAAAAAGTATTGACCGACGATCCCGGCCTTTTTGACGGCTTTGCAAACCCGGAAGACGACTCGATCTTCAAAACAATGTGGCACGGAGAATTTCCCGGAAAACTCCTGACGGGCATTGCCCAAAGCTACCTCCTGAATAACGACCCTGAAACGAAACACACCGGCGACGCCTTTGCGGAAAAACTGAAGGCGGTCCAGCAGCCTGACGGCTACCTTGGGCCGTGGAAACCGGACGTCCGCTATGAGGCGGATGCGGCAGCGGGCAGTTTGGGCAAGTGGGACACGTGGGGGCAATACCATTGCATTTACGGACTGTACCGCTGGTACCAGGTCACAGGAAGCCGAAGCGCATTTGAAACGGCCAAACGGGCGCTTGACAATATTTACGACCACTTTATTGACGGCGGCATATCGATCGCCGCACAAAATTGGGCAGAATGCAATCTGGCAATCGGTCACGCGTTCGCACTGTTTTACGAAGAAACGGGGGACAACAGGTATCTTGACGCGGCCAAGAGGATCGTTGACAACGATTGGAACGACGAATATCCTGATTTTTATTCAAAAAAGACACTTTGCTGCGGCTGGCTGAACGCTGCGCTGGAAGGTCGCGCATATTATGAGTCGGGTCAACCTCGCTGGGAAGGGCTTTATGCTCTCGAGACGCTTGCGTCGCTTTATAGGATTACGGGAGAGGTCAAGTATTTTCAAGCTCTTGAGAATTTGTGGAAGGGGATGTGTGAGAACGACCGCCATAACACAGGCAGTTTCGGAACGGGTGAAGGGGCAACGGGTGATCCGTACGGCTCGGGAAGTGAAACTTGCAATACTGTCGCTTGGATGGCTTTTTCCACAGAATATCTTAAGATATCTCGCGATCCACGTGTTGCCGATGAGCTCGAATTGTCATTTTTTAACGCGGCGCTCGGCTCGTTGCTCGAAGGCGAACGCAACTTCACTTATATGAACGATTCCGACGGAAGCCGGGAGCCTGCGCTGAAAGTGCTGGAGCCTCATTCCTACAAAGGCGCGCGGGACATGTCCTGCTGCCAGGCCAATGGCAACCGCGGTCTGTCGCAGATTGCCGAGTGGGCGCTTCTTAGCGACAACGATTCTCTTTACTTAAATTACTACGGTGCCTGCGAGCTCGAAACGACTGTGCGCGGCGGATATAAGATGACAATAAAGCAAACGACCGATTATCCGCGCAGTGGGGCAATAAAGATCAGTATTAGCACAGACTGTCCGGAGGAGGTGACGTTATTCTTTCGGATCCCGTCTTGGTCGGACAATACTCTGCTGACTTTGAACGGTGGGTTGAACGGGGGACAGGTCACGGTTTTGGATGGGTTGAACGGGGGACAGGTCACGGTTTTGGATGGATTGAACGGGGGACAGGTTACTGTTTTGGACGCGAACGGGGGACAGGTTAACGGGTGGCAGGTCAAGGCTGCACCTGGTTCTTATTATGTGGTTAAGCGCGTTTGGAACAAAGATGATGAAATTGATCTTACACTTGATATGTCGCCTCATTTCTGGATCATGGATAAGGGGAACACTTCAAAATTATCTGTGTATTACGGGCCTTTGCTGCTCGCTTTTCGCGCTGTCAATAGTATTAACAAAAGTACGCGATTTGATATCGAAGAATTTCGCGGGATGGTTTGCGGAGATGGCGATGGGTTGGTCAATTTTACTGCTACTTCGGTTACTGGCAAAGATGTTATTTTAACAGATTATTATACCGCCGGGAAAAGCGGTGACGCATATGTCTCGTGGGTCAATTTCAAGTCTGATGAGTTGATCGTTCATTCTGATAAAAGCGATTGCCCTATATGGTGTGATCGTTAGCAAGATGAGGCGGCTTTGATGTCGAGGGTTGAACGGGTCTCTGGGCTGAACGGGTCTCTGTCCCCCGTTCAGCCCTATGGCATCTGCTCAATCTTACTACCTTAATAAGCATAATATTATATTGTCATAAATATATTAAAAACGGCAAAAACACCAAAAATATTTCAAATAAACATCAAATTTCACTTGACAACCCTGTTTGCCATGTGAGAAAATATTGTCGCGCAGCGAGCTTGCAGCAACATCATCCGTAATAATATCAAGACTTGATCAGTTCACACAAATACACATAAAACTGAGCAAAGAGTCATCCGCCGTAGTAATAATTGACGCCTTTCGCCACGCAAAACCAATTTCAAAGCAAACGAGGGGATAATATGGCTCGAAGAAAGCGGCTTGAAAGTAGTACCGGCGTATATCATGTTATGTTGAGAGGAATTAACAGGGCAACAGTCTTCAAAAAAAGCATCGACATATATATGTTTTTGACGATTTTGGCAGAAGTCAAAGCAGTTTTTGGATTTAAAATATACGGATATGTTTTTATGGGGAATCACGTTCACTTGCTCTTGAAAGAGTCTGACCGGCTTCTGCTAAGTAAATTTATGCAGACGCTGCTCACGAAATACGTCCGATGGTACAATATTGCCCACGAACGATGCGGAAGTCTCTTTCAATCGCGCTTTAAGAGCAAGCCTGTAGAAACAACGGCATATTTTCAGCGCGTTTTGAGGTATATTCATCGAAATCCGGTAAAAAGCAAGATGTGCCGTCACGTGTGGCAATACAAAGACAGCAGCTACAGGTCATATATTGACGCCAATCCCGGGATCATTGACCGTGACGAGGTCTTTGAGGAATATATTGCCAGAGAGGAGTTCGAAACGTACAATGATTCCGAAGAACTCGAGTATAAAAAAGGCGACTACCTTTATATGGTTGATGAGCTACCTTTCCGCCTGACTGAGCAAATGGCAAGGAAAATAATGAAAACTGTCACGAAACTCGAAGATCTGGAACAGCTTGGCACGAAAGACCAAAGATATGTCATGCGTGTCACGCGGGAATTACGCAAGCGCGGGCTTTCGTACGGGCAAATCAGCAGGGCAATTGCCAGAAGCAAGGGTACAGTGTTCAGGTGGGACAAGAAAGCGCTGGAAATTGATGGATTTGTCGGGAAATCCGAACAATAAATACAGAAGATCCCGACATTAAATACATTATTTAGATATTGTTTTTATATTTATTCTTTTGAATTTAAACTCTCTTTTTGGAAATAAAAGCTGGGTTTGTGTTTTGTATGCTTCTTGAAGTCGGAAGAGAATGAACAAAAAAAGAATGCGCCTGACGGAG
>JAFWQX010000010.1 GCA_017508875.1 Clostridia bacterium
ATAAAAGAGTGAGCCGTAAAAGCAGATATTTTATGCAAATTTTTCAAAGAAGCAAAAAGACGGCTTTGTGGGATAGATAAGTGCGTCGGAAGTTTCATAGCACTACGACGGAAAACGAGACAGCGCGCAATTGGTGCCTGTCCCCAGTTGCATGCAGTTGCATTTTGGGCCGCTTTTTGCTAAAATAGCGGCACAGAAAAAAAACAACTCAACAGGCGGAAGCAAAACGCAGAGTTGTCCACACACAGTCTCACAGAGGTGAAAAAAATGAAAAGACACATTCCACTCCTACTGCTGCCGGTAATACTGCTGGCTGCCGTTGTCCTTTTCAACACGACGTCCACCGTTTTTGCCGCGTACACGTTCCAGGCGTACGGCATCGGCGAACGCTCTCCTATACGCGTTGAAAACGATGCCGAGATGGGACAGCGCGTATGCGTGACCGAAGAAATTGTCGGATTCGGATTCAATATGCCCACGTGGAATACAGAGGATGCGGAGGCAACGCTCGGCGTGTTCCAGTGGAAAAAGAATTACGACGAAACCGTCGAACAGGAGCCGTTATTCTCCAAACATTTCGAGTGCAGGGACAACGCGACGAACCTTGTCAAATTTACGGATACGCCCCTTCCGGCAGGCGAATATCTCTTCCTCATATATGACACGGTCGGAACAGTCGGCTGCTACACGTTCCTCAGCAACGAAAAATCACTGGGCTTCTGCTACGCGAACGGCCTCGAACAGGAATGGGATATGGAACTGTCGATACTCTTCAAATCCCGCACCAAAAACCCCGTAAAAGAATGCGAAAGCCAGGAAGGCTCGTACGTATCCGTAAAACCCCCGAAAGAATACGTTATCCCCGAAGACAGCCTCATATACACGCACGAAGTCATGCCGGACACGTGGGTATTCACGGACGGCCTCGGCCGGACATCGCTAACGTACGATGACGTAGGCGGACCGAAAGACGAAAAAACCGTTGCCCTCTTCTACTGGACTTGGCACAACACAAGCCGTTACGGCTCTTCGCCCGTAAACCTCCAGAAAGTATCCGAAGAACATCCGGAAGCGATTGCCGACTACAACGACCCGTTCTGGAAAACCGTCGGGACAGGCTACGTCTGGAACGAGTCGATCTACGGACATTACGTATCGGTTGACACCTGGGTACTCAGAAAACACGCCGAACTTCTGGCGAACGCCGGAATCGACACCATCTTTACGGACAATACCAACGGTACCGAGACCTGGCGCGAATCGTATATGAAAGTTTACGAAACGTGGTCGCAGGCAATGAAAGACGGCGTTAAAACTCCAAAAGTTTCGTTCATGCTCCCCTTCTCGGCTTCCGAGGAGGCGAGAACGCAGCTGAAAATGCTGTTCACAGACGTCTACAAGCCCAAAAAATTCCAGGAGCTCTGGTTCTACTGGGAAGGCAAGCCCATGCTCATGGCCTGGCCGGGCAAACTTCAGAGCTCAGAGCCGATGGAAAAGAACATCCAAAGCTACTTTACTTTCCGCCGCAACATTCCCGGCTATATCACGGAGGATTCTAAGACGATGTACGGCAGCTGGGGCTGGCTCTCTATGTACCCGCAGGCGTACTATTACGCTAACGAGGCGGATGCGCTGGCAAATAAGGTTGAACAGGTCACTGTAGGCGTCGCTCAGAACCACAACTATAAAACGCACACGTTGTCGGCAATGAACAATCCGTACAATGCGGGCCGTTCGTACACGCTTGACGAATCGCACCTCGGCGAAAAGGACAGTAAGTTGTACGGGTATAACTTCTCCGAGCAGTTCGATTATGCGCTTACGCTTGACCCGCGCGTCATATTTGTCACGGGCTGGAACGAACTGAGCGTCGGCCGCTACGAAGAATGGGGCGGCGTGAAGAACGCGTTCCCGGATCAGTTTAATGATGAGAACAGCCGCGATATCGAGCCGTCAAGGGGTGATCTTAAAGATCATTACTATTACCTGCTTGTTAATTACGTGCGCAAATACAAGGGCGTGCGTCCGATACCCGATCCGAGCGATCCGATCACGATCGATCTCAGCGCGGGGCAGGACGTATGGCAGAACGTTGCGCCTTACTACGCCGCCTATATCGGCAATACCGGTGACCGTGATGCGCTTGGGTACGGTAAGATCCACTATACGGAGGCTTCGGGCCGCAATGACATAATAGGTGCGCAGATTGCCCGCGACAATGACTATTTGTATTTCCGCGTCGAGTGCAAGGACAATATCACGCCTTACACCGATAAACTCTGGATGAATCTGCTGATCGATTCGGATCAGGAAAACAGCGGCTGGAATTCGTTCGATTTCGTTGTCAACAAATCTCCCGCTTCTGCTTCGACGGTCGTGCTTGAGCGCTTCACCGGCAGCGGATATGGTACGGAAAAAGTTGCCGACTGCGAGTATGCTGTCGACGGCCGTTATATGACGGTCAAGGTCAGCAAGTCTGATATTGGCGTTTCCGGAGATAAGTACACGGTCAATTTCTCCTGGACGGACAACGTTCATGACGTTGACGATGCCGGTACCGCTGATGCCGACGGGAATCTGGTGTACAATTCGTTCTCCGGCGATATTATGGAGTTCTACGTGTCCGGCGACGTTGCCCCCGGCGGCCGTTTTAAGTATTCTTACGCGGTCGGTCAGGAGAAGAGCGTGGATCCGAACGACGGCAACAAGTCCGGTGTTAACTGGCTCATTATCGTTATTCCGGTCGTGCTGGCTCTGGGTGCTCTGACTGCCGCGATCGTCGTTGTTTCAAAGTCCAAAAAGAGTAAGGCGGCTTGAGTTCAGACCTTCTTGCTCGGACAATATTTTGGGCTTTATTTAGTCTTAATTAGTATTAGTCTTAATCAAATCTGTATGATTTTTTTCAGCCAGCCGGCTCCCGCCCGGCCGGCTGTTTTTTTACGCAACACGCAACTGCGCAACTGGGGACAGGCACCATTTCCGCGTGCACCATTTCCGGCTGACGCAACAGGGGACGCAACAGGGGACAGGCACCATTTTTACGAGATTTTGGATTTTTTGCCAAAAGCGGCGGTACCAAAGCAAAAATTCGACATGAATCGTGAAAATGGTGCCTGTCCCCAGTTGCATACGGCTCGAAAAAGCTTCAGTAGCCGTATCCGGAAATGGTGCCTGTCCCCAGTTGCGCAGTTGCGTGTTGCAATCCTGGAAAAGAAGGAGTATAATCAAAACAGGACAAATTGTCCGCGATAGGCCTTGACCGCGGCGGGAAGGAGCATGCAGAAATTGGAAAACACGTACATTTGTATTGACCTTAAATCGTATTATGCATCGGTAGAATGCGTACACCGCGGACTTGACCCGCTCAAAACAAACCTGCTCGTTGCCGACGAAACACGCTCAGATCAGACGATATGCCTTGCCGTCTCCCCTTCTTTAAAAGCGATCGGCGTACCGGCGAGGCCGCGCCTTTTCGAAGCAAAACAAAAGATACACGAATACGAATGCGCGAATCGCACACGCGTTGACTACATCATCGCCACCCCGCGCATGGCCGAATACGAGCGGATCTCTGCGCAAATATACTCTATATACCTCAGATACGCCGCACCGGACGACATACACGTTTATTCGATCGACGAATGCTTCATCGACTGCACCGGGTATCTGCATCTCTACACAAAAAAAGCCGCCGAACTTAACGTTCACCCCGCCCGACTGATGACGGTGACAATAATACGCGACGTGCTGCGGACAACGGGCATAACGGCTACTGCGGGCATAGGTACGAATCTGTACCTCGCAAAAATAGCAATGGATATCGTCGCAAAAAAATCGCCACCGGACAATGACGGCGTGCGTATCGCGGAACTTAACGAGGATTCGTACAAATATCTGCTTTGGGAACACCGTCCGCTAACCGATTTCTGGCAGATCGGTCCGGGAAAAGCGCGCCGCCTGAACAACGCATATATGTTCACAATGGGAGACATTGCCGAAAGGTCACAATGGGACGAAGAATTCTTCTACAAAACATTCGGAATTGACGGAGAAATAATAATTGACCACGCCTGGGGCATTGAGCCGGTAACGATGCGCGACATAAAAACATATAAAACCGATGAACACAGCCTCTCAAACGGGCAAGTATTG
The DNA here is from genome assembly GCA_017508875.1 of Clostridia bacterium. GTDB lineage: Bacteria > Bacillota > Clostridia > UBA1212 > UBA1255 > UBA1255. The sequence continues at coordinate 4,153 of JAFWQX010000010.1, forward strand.
CCGCGGCCGTACAAATACGGCGAAGCAAGGCTCGTTTTCGCAGAAATGACCGAGGTGCTTTGTATGGATATGTTTGCCAAAAACCTCATATCCGACCGTTTCAGCTGGTGGGCGTCGTACGACTATAAAAGTATGGAAACGGTGCCGGAATACGACGGACCCCTCAGTATCGACTTCTACGGGCGCATCCATCCGAAACACAGCGCGGGACGGATCCGGCTGCCGGAAGCGACGAACACGATCCGCGACGTAGAGGCACCGCTGCTTGCCCAGTTCGACGCAAAAACCGACCACCGGTTACTGTACAGGAAGCTCGGCATATGCGCCGGTGACGTAAAAGAAGATACGGGGACGTTTTGCTTGAATATGTTCATCGACCGCGAGGCGCAGGAGCGCGACAGGAACCTTTTAGGTGCGATGCTGCGCGTGCGTGAAAAGTACGGTGCAAACGCGCTTTTCAAGGGCAGGGATATGCTTGAGGGGGCAACGACTTTAGAACGTAATTCTCAGATCGGAGGCCACCGTGCATGAATACCGTCTCCGCTGCCTGTATTGCCACAGTAGGGTCTATGCCCGTGCCGCCGGGGTTCAAATATATGAACGTGCTGCACGCGGGCAGGCCCCGTCACGGCCGTTTTGATGAGTTTTCGTTGAAACATCCTAAAATGGACGTCGGACACCGGGCAAAAATTTTCGCGCCATTCGACGCGCTTCGCGGTTTCAGCGAGGCGGTCAATGCAAAGGACGAGCAGTATGTCGAAAAGGCCGAGCTTTCGCAGGACAGGCTCGATGCGGTCAATGAGTGTCTTATTATGCTTTCGGCTGCGCTGCGCGGCAATGAATCGTCCGCCGCCTCATCTGATGTCGTCAATATTACCGTTTCAGTTACTTTCTTTGTTCCATGTCGCGATCCTAATAATGATGCCTTCGGCCGCGCCGGTCAATATCGCACCGTCCGCGGTCCGCTTTGTGCTGTTGACGGCGAAATTTCCCGGTCAATTATTGTCGGAGGTATGAGGATTGCTTTTGAGAATATTCGCGAAATTAAGATCCAATTTTAACTACGCAACTGGGGACAGGCACCAGTGTGCAACTGGGGACATGTGCAACTGGGGACAGGCACCAGTTCTAAATGTTTCGGAGCGTAACAACATATTATGGCTTTTTTGCAAAGCGATTGGGCAGTATTAAGCTCTGCTCTTTGTCGTAGAATAAATGTCAGGAAAAATCCGGAAATATTATTGGTGTTTCGGAAATAATTGAAAAAATGCACATTATTACATCAAAGGCATTACTATCGACTGTTGACTGAAACAATCCTGACTCAGTGAGTACTCTCTGAAATCTTGTAAAACGGTACCTGTCCCCAGTTGCATTCAGCACAAAAATAGTATATGATACCTTCATCGTCTGAAACAGTGCAGACGATTTGATCAGGTGCGGATATGGTGGAACTGGCAGACACGCCGGATTTAGGTTCCGGTGCCGCAAGGTATACAGGTTCAAGTCCTGCTATCCGCATCGTAAAAAACCGAATTCTTTGCTAAACAGCTTGGAATTCGGTTTTTTTGATTTAGATAAATATGCAACTGGACAGGCAACTGGGGACAGGCACCAGATGTTCGCGAAACTTAATGCGTTTATTACGAATCCGGTGCCTGTCCCCAGTTGCATGTATTACGAATCCGGTGCCTGTCCCCAGTTGCCTGTCCCCAGTTGCATATCGTTACCCGTTGCCCGATATAAAAAAAAGTGGTATTATATCGCCAGCGATCTGAAAACAGCACTTGACCGCAACGACTCAGAAAGGCAGGCACTTAATATGGCGAAAAACAATAAAAAAGCAAAATCAAAATATAAATTCACAGCAATGGATTACATCACAATTGGATTCACTGCCGTAATTGTCATCATCATGGTCGTTTTTCTGCTAAAAGCCCTCAAGCCCGAATGGTTCGAAAAGAAAAACAAAAGCGACACCACGCCTGCGGCGACGCAGCAAAACACAGATCCGCAAGCAACAGAAAACACACCCGTTGACCAGCCCACCGAAGCCCCGTTTTATTCCGGCATCGGAAACACCTACGGAAACATGTCCAACAACGCAGCCGCGGCGGAAATTGACGACCGCCTATATTATGTTGACACGGAAGAGTCCGGAAAGGCCGCATTGAAAGTTGACGACGGCGAAAAAACACGTGTGCTTGTCGGCGGAGAAGCGGCAATCAGCTGCGTCAACGTTATTAAGGATCCGTTTACGTACGCGGACGTTGCGGGAAGCGTGGCGTATAAAATTATGTTTCTTGATGGCAGCGGCAATATATGCGCGGTTACTGACGGACCGTTCCCTTCCGGCGATGATTCCGACGTTTCTGAAGGAGACGCGACTGTAACAGAGAAGAAAACAATTGCCGACGGTCGATTCAGGTCGTTCGTCAGCGTTGGCGCATATTTGTACGGCATTGACGCAGATGGCACGATCGTGAAGGTTTCGCTTGACGACGCCTCAAAGACCATACTTTCGAAGAACAAATACGAGGCGTTTTGCGTGTATTTCGGTTCGATCTACGCGCTTTGTTCGGATGGTGATCTGTACGTGCTGACAACTTCGGCGAGACCGGCGGGCGGCGATGACGCAGCGGAAGGCCAAAGTGGTGACAACGATGCGGTTCCGGGTGTCGATAAGTATGAGATGCTGATTGCCGAGGGGCAGTTCCGGACAATGTGTTTGTTCGACGACTGGATCTATGGGGCAGGCGAAGAGGGCCTTGTCCGGTATGACGCCGACAATTACGGCCGCGATTCGCTGAGCGGGGCGTTTGCTCCGTTTGCGGTCAATGTTGATCGCAGGGGGATTTTTCTTCTTGTTGATGCTGCTGCATATAGTTCGGATGCTTCAGTGTCTTCTTCCGGGAGTTCTTCCGGAATCGTACTCCTCCAGACTTCAGCCAAAGACCTTCTTTTGGGCAAAACGCACCTGATCGGAACGATTCCTGCCGATTCCGTCACTTTTGCGCCAAATTCTTATAGAATAACGCTTTCCACCGACCGTATCATTGTTTCGTCAACTGACGGTGGTTCTGTTTTTAATTTTGAATACGAAGGGAACGGCACAGTTTCATAATTTTGTACTCGCAACTGGGGACAGGCACCAATTTCAACTGGAACAGGCATTAATCTCAAAGATACACGTCAGTTGAAATTGGTGCCTGTCCCCAGTTGCGTATTCATCCAAAAACATGTCTGGCATATGCTTCTTTTCCCTTTTCTCTTCATTTCCCACCTTTTCGTTTTTCGGAAAAATACGGAAATATTTGGTAATATTCGGAAAAATCGGAAATCTTCGGAAATATCGTAAATTGCTTGACTATTCCCAGAAAATATGGGATATTTGACCCGAAGCAGGAGGGATTTTGAATGGGAAGAAAAGCGAGAAAAATGAGTTCAACAGGCATTTATCATGTAATGCTCAGAGGCAACAATCGGGAGCAGGTCTTTTTTACAAACAGAGACGAAAACGTATTTCTTGCCATACTTGAACAACAAAAAGTAAAACATAATATGAAAATGTACAGTTATTGCCTGATGCCAAATCACGTCCATCTTGCCGTCAAAGAACCAGAAGAGGGACTTATTAGTAAATTTATGCATGGGCTCGAAACAGCATTTACCAAATGGTACAATACTGACCATGAAAAGAGCGGTCACGTATTTCAAGGCCGCTTTAAAAGCGAGCCCGTCGAAACAAATGAATACCTTGCAAATCTCATCCGCTATATACACAACAACCCCGTAAAAGCGCACATATGCAGCCACCCGGGACATTTCAGGGCGAGCAGCTATATTCTGTATTTTACCGATGACCCCGGAATAATCGATCGTGACGACGTGTTTGAAATAATAACAAAAGAAGAATTCGCGGCATTTCATAACAAAGAACTTGACACCGACCAGCTTGAATTTATGGAAATGGAAGAAAACCTTCAACCTCGCGTAGTCAATGACAAAGCTCTCGAGATAATTAAAACGTTGTCAGGGTGCGAAAACGGGATGCGCCTTCTTGGACTCGGAATGGACAAGATCCGTGAGGTTTTCTGCGCTTGCCGGAAACGTGGTCTGTCATATAGACAAATTGGTGACTTTGTCAAAAAAGGGCGCAGCACTGTGCTTCGAATTGTAAATGGGACAACAAAGTCGGTGCAATTTTCGTCCGAATCGTCCGATTTATCTTCTACGCCTGTGTCAAAGTCACCTCCGTTATAGTTGAATTTTTTAGAGGTCAATTTCACTTTTTTGAAAAACAGAAATAGTAATCTTTAGATCCTCATTTGCAATAGTCAATGTGGCTAGTTTTTTGCGCCCTTTTCGCTCTTTTGCTTTGTTTTTGTGAGAGCGAAAAGTTTTTTTGTGCAATTAAGGGCAAAATATTGAAAGGAAACAGGCACCGTGAGCAGGCCGCGGCCAAGGGCAACCGGGCGGGCAGGCACCGTATGCAACCGGGGACAGGCACCAGATGAACACGCTACTTAATATATTTGGACGAAGCTGGTGCCTGTCCCCGGTTGCATACGGTGCCTGCCCGCCCGGTTGCCCTTGGCCGCGGCCTGCTCACGGTGCCTGTCCCCAGTTGCGTAACTTGACAAAAGGGATGAGGTTAGATAAAATACGACCATCCGAAGAGGAACTCCATGAAAGGGGAAACAAAACAAATGAAACGAATATTTGCATTGACGCTTGTTATGGCGATGATGTTGACAATGGCATGGGGATGTTCCATAAACCCTTCAAATAATCCTCCCGACGGGAGCAAAGCCACAGAAGCCCCGCAGGAAGCCGCAAAATACGACGGACCGTACTCGGAAGTTGACGGCGCATACTACGCTGTTGACGACCTCGGACGTGTTGTTGCCACCGACTCCGATGCCGGAACTCTCAGAGACAGAAAAGTTGGCATCTTTTATTTCCTGTGGCAGGGACAGCACGGTACTGACGGCCCGTACGATAACTATAAAATTTACACCGAAAACCCAGATTCTATAAAGTCCGAGAAAAACTGGATAAAAGCAGGCGGCGGCGGACAGGGCGCGCATCACTTCTGGGGCGAGCCGATGTTCGGATACTACACGTCATCCGACACGTGGGTAATGCGCAAACATTGCCAGATGCTGACTGACGCAGGCGTTGACTTCATATTCTTTGACGCCACCAACGCGATCGACTACTCCGGTCCCGCAAAGAAACTCATCGATGTCTGGTACGAATACCTTGAAGCCGGATTCAAAGTTCCGCAGATCACGTACTACACCAATTCATCATCAGGAAAGACCATCAACGAGATCTACAAGCAGATCTACAACAACAAAAAACTTAAAGACAAATACCCAAGAATCGAAGAGCTGTTCTACAACTGGGACGGAAAGCCGATGATCATCGGAGATCCGGACGACCCGGCCCTCTCGGAAGAGTGCAAAGAATTCTTCCGCATCAAGCACACTGTATGGCCGAACGACGACCGCTACGACGACGGCTTCCCGTGGATGGAATTCGGCCGCAACATGACCGACGGCGCAATATACGGACTCGACGGACGCAAGGAAGTTGTCAACGTCTCCATTGCGCAGCACGACGCAACGGTAACAATGTCACTCACCGCATGGTACGGCGGCAACGACCGCACCAGAAGCTGGCATAACGGTGCGAACGACACCTCCGAAAACGCGGTGCTTTACGGGTACAACTTCGCCGAGCAGTGGGAATGGGCCATCGGTGTTGACCCCGAAATGGTCGCTGTGACAGGTTGGAACGAATGGGTCGCTCAGCGCCAGCCGCCGCGCAAAAATGCAGCCGTCATATTTGTTGACTGCTGCGATCCTAACACCTCGCGCGATGCGGAACCCATGAACGGACTGTTCGGGGACAACTACTATATGCAGCTGATCAATTACATAAGGCTGTACAAAGGCATAAAGAGCCGCGTGAACGTTGGCGGAAACGTAACGATCGACGTTGACGGCAGCTTCGACCAGTGGGACAGCGCGGAAATTACCGCAAAATATACGGATTATGCAAATGATACCGTTAAACGCAACTCCAGAGGCTTCGGCAAACTCAAATATGTTGACGAAACCGGCCGCAACGATTTTGTATCCGTAAAAGCTGCACGCGACGTAAATAATCTGTATTTCTATGCAAAAACAGCCGAAGATATTACCCCATCGACCGACGATAACTGGATGACGCTCTTCATTTCGAGCGGCGCCGAGGGCAACGCGGTATGGGCACAGATGTATGATTTCGCCGTTAACCTTGAAAAACCGAACGGAAATGAAGCCGTCATCTCCAAATATAACGCAGACGGTACCTGGACAAAAGCCGGCACCGCAAAGATGAAGGTCGAGGGAAATCAGATAATGATCGAAGTCTCGAGAGACGTTCTGGGGATCGGTGACAACGACGGCAAGACGGTGCTTGACGTTAAGTTCAAGTGGGCTGATAACTATCAGCTGGGCGAAGACGGAAAGCTTGACGTCTTCTCGTTCTACAAGAACGGCGATGCGGCTCCGCTCGGAAGAATGGCGTATCTGTTCTCTGAAGCCCCTGTGAAAGCCAAGGACAATAAAGCAGAATAAGAGTTTACCGGCGAATGATCGAACTTAGCGCGTTCTTTTATGAAAACGAATATTATCTGTTTCCTTCGTGCGCTGACAACGTTTCCGATCTGAAGGCCTACATAAAAAGCAGCGGCATCGTTGACCTTCGCGCCAGCATGCTGAGCAGTGAAAGATGTTATCCGCCGTGTTTTACGGACAATTCCGTGAAAGAGAGCGTTATACGTGATATTGACCCGCGCTTCATATTTCCGGCGACGGTTTATATGATGAGCCGCGGCGAGTACGATGACGCTCTCAGGAAGCGAATCGACGGGCAATGCAGGTTTTGCCACCGTTATAATGGTGATGCGGGCCGCCTTGAGGATTATTACTGCGAAACACCTATATTGTCGGAATGCCGTGACAAGATCTCAAAAGATGAGTTCGGCAGGACCGGAACATTGAAAACGGGTTACGAGCCCGTTTTTTCTGTTGACGATTTCTGGAATGATTTTATGAAAGCGGTTCCGGAGATCGAGGCGCTGATCAACAATGGGGAAATGAAAAAGGCTACAGAGATGGTGTCGGCAATGATCGACAGTGCCGGTTTTTCGGATTATCTGTTCCCTGCTCTTTCGCGTTTTACTTACACCGGCAGCAACGGTCTGGCCGTGCACCATTATGTTCTTATGCTGACCGGCGGCGGTTTTTTGTGTGCGAATATGGTCGCGTCGTATTTTGTTGCGCTTGCGCCCGCGGCCTTGAGAAAAAACTGGACGGTGTATCCGTACGTTCTGCGCGGGCTGTACAGCTACTGGCCGGGTGTCGCTGAGCTCGACGTTTCCGCTTCGCCGCCAATGCTTAGAGTTACGTATCTCGAACAGCAGGACAGTTTTCAGGTTTTTGTGTTCGCGGATTGGGATAAGGACCGGCTTGCGGCGCTTATGCCGGCTGATGCTGAATTTTCCGGGGAGGGCCAGGGGGATGTCATGCCGTCCGACGAAGATGTGCCCGGTATCGTCTATTGTGCGAATTATTTGTATTTGTGCGGGATCATCGGTGAGGACCGGCTGCGCGGTGCGTGTCTTGAACTGGCAATGTTTCCCGCTGCTGAACTCGTTTACGACGGCAATACAGTGACTCCTGAGGAGTTTGACCGTATGATCGATGCTCAGATCCGCGATAAGTCAAAGCTCCTTCCGGACCGGACAATGAAGTCGATGGAGCTTGAGGGCGTTGCCGAGCTCCGAAATGTTTCTTTTGTTGAGACGGCTTCCGATCAGCTGACTTTCGATCTGCTGCTTGGCGGTGATAGCATTCTTTCGTATGTCTGGGATCGCGATATCGCCACTGCGACTATCCGTCTTTCGTCTATCCCCGAACCAGATATTGTTGATTATATGCGTCGGGTGCTCCGCCAGATCATTGAGGAACCCGGCAGCGGTCAATTATTTGATTTTTGTTCGGGCGAGGACGGCGTTTATTTTGATTTTCTGGTCTGGGACCGTTTTGTCACAAAGCGCGCAATCAAGCGCCTCGCTCCCCTTTTCCATCCTTTCGGGGCAACTTTTTTCCTCACTATCGGCTCAGAATCGGTAGAATTTGACCTTTAATAATTTCCGCAACTGGGGACAGGCACCGTTTTTTCCAACCACATAATATGTTAATCATGCAACCGGTGCCTGTCCCCAGTTGCATAAGCGCTCCCAAACGGTGCCTGTCCCCAGTTGCATGGTTGCGCGAGGTTGCATCTCTGAAAATATAATGGTAAAATATTAGCGCAATTTTGAACTTAAGGGAGGTGCCTCGAAATTGCTGCAAATTGTATTGACCGGGCTCGCATACGTTTTTGCCGTACTTGCGGCGATAGTATTGCTCATTACTGCGATGTCGGCGATTGGCCGCGGCACACACAAACCAAAGCGCAAAAAAAATGAACTCCCGAAAACAGAAATAAAAAAACAGGATGGGCCCGATATTGACCGCGAGCAGTCGGGAACCGACCCGAAAATAATTGCCGCCATAACAGCTGCTATTGACGCGTACGAAAACGAAGGTAGAAAAAGAAAATTCAAGTTGTTGTCCTTTAGGCGCGTCGGCTCAGATTGACAATAACTCAGAGGGAGCACTTTTTTATGCAGATCTGGGAAACTATCAAAGAATTATTCACCCAATCGGGGTTTTATACGATTTTTTCTGATTTCACAGGCGAGGGCTGGAAAACACTCGTGATGCTTTGCATCGCCGGACTTCTGCTCTATTTCGCGATTGCGAAAAAATTCGAGCCGCTGCTGCTCGTACCGATCGCTTTCGGAATGTTGCTCGCGAATATACCGGCAGGCGGCGTTTTTCACGAAGAAATATTCGCGGGTGGGCATATAAACTGGGGCATGCTTGCCGGCAACGCAGGCGCTGCAGCGGAAGGTGCCGAAGCAGCAACGGGATCGGCCGCGATAACCCCAGGCCTGTTCGACTTCTTATATCTCGGCGTAAAGCTTGGCATCTACCCCTGCCTTATCTTTCTCGGCGTAGGGGCAATGACAGATTTTGCCCCTCTGATCAGCCGCCCGTCCAGCCTTCTGCTAGGCGCTGCAGCCCAGGTCGGAATCTTTTTAACGTATATTGGCGCCAATTTGTTGGGCTTCACCCCGCAGGAGGGCGGTGCAATTGCCATCATCGGCGGCGCGGACGGCCCGACCGCGATATTGACCGCCTCAAAACTAGCGCCACACCTGCTGGGAGCGATCGCCATTGCCGCCTATTCGTACATGGCTCTCGTTCCGTTTATTCAACCGCCGATCATGCGTCTGCTGACAACAAAAAAGGAGCGCTCTGTGTGTATGGAGCAACTCCGGCCAGTAAGTAAGACCGAGAAAATGATTTTTCCGATCGCAGTTACGATCGTCGTCGCGCTTGTTGTGCCTTCGGCGACCCCGCTCATCGGCATGCTGATGCTCGGCAATTTGATGAAGGAGTCGGGCGTCGTCGAGCGACTGGTCAAGACAGCGACTGAAAGCCTTATGAACATTTCTGTTATATGCCTCGGCCTGACCGTCGGTGCGACCGCTACAGCCAAGGCGTTTTTGACACTTCGTACTCTCGGGATTTTGTTGCTCGGAATTATTGCTTTTGCGCTCGGCACCGCGTCCGGGGTGCTTTTGGGCAAGGTCATGTACCTGGTTACGAAGGGCAAGGTCAATCCTTTGATCGGCGCGGCCGGTGTTTCTGCTGTACCTATGGCTGCCCGTGTCGTTCAGAAAGTCGGCAATAAAGAGCGTCCGGACAATTTCCTTCTTATGCATGCTATGGGGCCAAATGTTGCCGGCGTGATCGGTTCCGCCGTTGCCGCCGGCCTGCTGATTGCGATGCTTGGTTAATTCTATTTATCCTATATTCGACGTAATTCGACACGAATCGACGGTTTTCGTCGATTTTTTTCTATGCAACTGGGGACAGGCACCTGTTATATCATTTTCTCTGACCTCTTCCGCAGCACGCTCTTTTTAACGAAGCAGACAAATTAATAACAGACTTTAAATATCGACATAATCCGACATAAAACGACACTGATCGACAAGCTCAATTCCACTTCTTGCGCCAATTGGGCAAAAAAGGTGCCTGTCCCCAGTTGCATCAGCATCTGAAAACGGTGCCTGTCCCCAGTTGCACAGTTGCATCAGAAAGTTTTGTCGATCAGTTTCATAATGTGCTTATATACAATAAAGGTTACGACGCAGTTGACAACGCTCTTTATCAGATTAAACGGAATAATGGCGGGAAGAAGCATTCCGGCAACAAATTGAACGCTCGCTCCGGTATAAATCGGCGTTATCAGGAGGTTCAAAGGAACCATTACGACCGTCATTGTCAACGCACCAAACCCGAGCGCCGCAATTGCCCCCTTAAAAGAATGGTGTTTCTTATAAACAAGTCCGGCAACGACGGCCATTGACCCTGTGGCAACAAAGTGCATTAGTATTCCCCATGGTCCGCTTCCGGCGCTGACGGTTATTCCCTGGACTACCGATACGACCAGTGTCAGCAGCAGTCCCGCCGCCGGACCGAACGCAAATGTTCCGATGAGTATTGGTACGTCCGCCGGATCGTATTCGAGGAACTGCGCCCCGGGCAAAAACGGGAACGGAAAGTGAATAAACGATACCAGCACGATCGATAATGCCGCAAACATCGCCAAATAAACGAAAACCATACCGCCAGAGCGCTTCTTTTGCGCATTTTTGTTTGATTTCATTCCAATTTGCTCCTCTCGCGGGCGTCAATAAAAAAGCCCGATGCTTTTTTGCTTCGGGCGAAATCAGTCTGGATAAAATGATTCGGTGTCGTCAATACACACCTGAGGTTTCCTGTTTCTGATCTCGTTTCTCTCCTCCGGACTATACCGTCGGCACCGGAATTTCACCGGATCTGCTACAGCGATTGGATGGTCAATGCCTTCTCGCCTTTGCTCGCGGGCTTTCACCGCCGGTGGGGAACCAAACCCCGCCCCGAAACGAACAATCGAATTATAGACCTTTTATGTAGAGAATGCAACCGTAAATATATGCAACGGGGGACAGGCACCTGTTTGCACTGTTTGCCTTTAAACGATAGCTTTTTTTGAAGAATCAAAAACGACAGAATGCGACAAAAAACGACAAAAAATGGCAAGTATGCAACTGGGGACAGGTACCTGTTCGCACTGTTTGCCTTTAAGCGCTCCTTTTTTTGAAGAATCAAAAAAACGACAGAATGCGACAAAAAATGGCAAGTATGCAACTGGGGACAGGTACCTGTTCGTACTGTTTGCCTTTAAGCGCTCCTTTTTTGAAGAATCAAAAAAACGACAGAATCCGACAAAAAACGACAAAAAATGGCAAGGATAATTCAAATCTTTTATGCAACTGGGGACAGGTACCTGTTCGCATAGAAATATGTGCAACTGGGGACAGGTACCTGTTCGTACTGGTTTCCTTTAAGCAGCACTCCTTTTTTGAAGAATCAAAAAAACGACAGAATGCGACAAAAAACGACAAAAATAGCAAGGGCAATTCAAATCTTATTCGTAGAAATATGTGCAACTGGGGACAGGTACCTGTTCGCACTGTTTGCCTTTAAGCAGCACTCCTTTTTTGAAGAATCAAAAAACGACAAAATGCGACAAAAAACGACAAAAATAGCAAGGGCAATTCAAATCTTTTTCGTAAAAAATATGAAAAAGGTGCCTGTCCCCAGTTGCATAAGCCACGAAAATGGTGCCTGTCCCCAGTTGCGTGCGGTTGAATTAGTTGATCAGAACGACGACCGTGCCGGATTCCGCGGTTATAAACGGCATCGGTCCGACATCAGAACCATCAAAAAAACAGGCAGAAAACTCGTTGCTCACACCTAACGTTGTCCGCGCACTCACTTCACCGTGAAGAAGCGGATACTTGAAACCGGAAGCAGTAACGACCGCGCACTCACAGCCCCAGGGAAAAATTGACACAAACGAACCTTTCCTGGGTGATAATTGCACAGTTCTATCCCTGAAAACAAGGAGCATCGCGCCTTCCACATCACCCGTCAGCCTGCAAACCCCGCCGCACGCAGCGACCTCCGCCGCCACGCTGATGTTGCCCATAGTATGATCCAGCCTCCCGCCGACGCCTCCGAGTATCAGAAAATCACGAAATCCGCGCTCAAGAAGCACTTTCACGGCGAACCCTATATCAGTATCATCTTTTTCCGCCGGCAATCTAATAAGTTCGGTCCCTTCGGCCAGTTCCGGCAGTTCGCCGCGGTACGAATCAAAATCCCCCACGAGCAAGCCAAACGGAATCGCGGCGTCAATAGCATACTTCAGCCCCCCGTCGCACACCGCGACAAAATCGTCGGGCACAATAAGATCCGCCCCGCAAATGGCCGGAGCCGCACCGATAACAACAGCCCGTCCGCGGGTCCCGCGCAAATCCGGGCAACGCTCCCGCTTCTCCCCGTCACATACACTCATATCAAAACCCATCCTCACACACGAACTAGCGCACGCAAACTGCGCAACAACAAACACTCATCCGAGCACGTTGAGAATAATATCCGCAAGCCTTTCGACCGCCCCGTCGGCAAACGGCGACTCAAGCCCCACACGCTCGACATTGTCCGAAAAAGACCCGGCATAATCCCAGTTAAGCAGCTCAAAATAAACGCCGAGCCCGGCACCGGCCTTGTCCTTCTCCTTCGCCGCGATCTGCAAAGCCACAGAATCTGCCGTCACGTAACTGATTACGTAAAACGCCTGCTGATAAAAATGCTCGATCATTGACCAGCTGTATTCAAAAAACTCGAAACCATCTGACACGCCGAAATCCGCCAGCACTTCGCGCGCAAGGCCGCACACACGCTCGGTCGTTAATTCATTGTCCGGCACAGCATAAAGGCGCTCTTCAAACGCGTAATACAGGCATTGCGAAACGTAAAGTTCGACCGCCGACGCCTTTTTGTACTTCCGGAGCGCATCGATCGCTTCCTTTGACAGGCCCGAACGGTCAATTCCGTTTAAAAACATATATTCGAGCGACGTTGACGCGATCTCGCTGAGGTCAATATTGCCGATGATCCCGTAGTTCAGAAATCCGTCGGTGAAATGTCCGAATTCGTGCGCGAGTGTCAATGCGTCAGACGCGTTGCCGCTGCCCAGAATTACCGTTACCGGCGCGTCGTACTTCGGAATATACGTCGTAAACGAAGCCGAGAGCTGCCTGCTGTCGTATCCGAGGTAGCAAAGGTCGTACTTCTCCATAAATTTGAACGATTCCGACAGCCGCTCGTCCATTTTGCCCAGAACCTTTTCGACCGCGTCGCTTACGCTGCCCGCGGACAACGGTATTTCGCCCACGTCATACAGGATATCGAACAGTCCTTCCGCGCTCGCCTTATTATAGAGCGGGACGATATATTTCTTTACGTTGGCGACGAGCTTGTTCGCCTGGTCGGGCGTATAATCTCTGTTTAGCGCGTATGAGAAAGCAAATTCGGCATAGTTGTCAAATCCGGCCAGTTTTGCGATCTGTTTTCTGGTTTTAACGAGTTCGATCAGTATCGGCCCGGTGTCCTGATTTACGCGCTTGTAAAATTCGCCGTAAATCTTTTTATAGTCAGTTTCGTCAATGATGTTCGCTGCGTGGTCCGCGATATTTCCACGCACGCCGTCAATTTCAAACTCCGCCTTCATATAGTCGTAGGCGCTGAATTGTGTCACAAGTTCGCTTTCGCGCTGCATGAGCGCGGCAATTTCATCGGTCAATATTCCGCCGTCAACGTATTTGTCCAGCGTGCCTTCTCCGAACAGGTCGCTTTCAAGGGCTTCTTTGTTTTCTGATTGTGCGCACGCAACGTAAAGATTTTCAAATTCCTGATTGACCTTCGGCGTGTTTTTGTCGAAGAATTCGGTCTCGGCGACCCATTCGTTGTCGGTGGTGTCAATGCTGAACCGGACGTAGGCGAGCGTTTCCATTGACTGCCACGTCAGGTACGCATTGTACGCGTCAAGAACCGCGTTTTCTATTTCTTCAAGCGTGTGTTTTTCTCCGTCAGTGCCGTCAACGATCCTGATCTTGCTTTGCATCATTTCGATCGTTTCTTTTGCGTCCGGCCTTTCGTATTTCATTTCGCTGAGTTTTACAGTCGCTCTTGCGTATGGTGAAAAATCTCCGAGGAGTAATCTCATGAGGCTGCATCCCGGGCTGGCAACGATCGCTGCCAGCATTGTGACGACGGTCAACACAGTTATCGCAATGGTCAATATTTTTTTCTTCATCTCTTTATCTCCTCTTGCCATTTTTCGCCTGCCGTTTTTCAAGAGCCCTACCTAAATTTTTCTTCATTATACTCAATAAGGCATCTCAAATGCAACTGTATGCAACTGGGGACAGGCACCTTTTTTACAACTATGCAACTGGGGACAGGCACCTTTTTTACAAGAATTTACATTAACTGCTGTTAAAATATAAAAAAGAGCAAAAAATCTAAACGGATTTTGAGAAAGGTGCCTGTCCCCAGTTGCATACAGTTGCATATAGTTGCATAGTTGCATTATTCTAAAAAGTGTGCTAAACTATGAATAATCTGACGGATTTTTAACAAATTCGATTTGATCTCCGTATTTTCAGGAGTAAAAAAGAAGAACAAAAGATAGGAGCGAAAAGTATGAGTTTTTTATCAAAACTGTTCGGCGATTCAAAAGAAGGAAAAGAAGCTCTCAATTTTCTTGAAACTCTTTTCAAAGAAAAAGAGAAGCAAAAAGAAAACGCCGCTAATAACCCGGAGCCTCAGACGACCGCTCCGGCCCCTCAGCCCACTTACGACGATATTGACGAAGACGGACCTTCCGGCTTCTCGTACGGCCCCAGAATGCCTGAAGAGCCCAACCAGTACAACTATGACGGGCCATATCTCCAGTACTTCCAGAGCGTTTACGCAGAAGAATTCCCTGCCCTGCGACAGGAACTTGTCCACAAAGATTGCACGTGGTCGTATATCATCAATATGTACGACGGCGACCGCCTTGCACTTGTAGCAGAGTTACTGTCCAGAAAATCATCCGCCAAGAAGCTCAAAAAAGACTGCAAAGCAAACGGGATCCCTTACGTCAGATTTTACTATGACTACCACGGCTGGTGGAACACACGCGAATACGTTGTCACCCGCTCACGCGAAGCAATGAACGGCTGAAATAACCGCGACACGATACGTATGCATTGACCACCCGACAAATCAACATCCGAAAAAAAGCAGACTGAGAATGCCTATGCGCCCGCGACGGACCCGGCATGGACCTTTATATAATGCTTCGCGGGCAGCTTGTCCATGTACGGTCTGGTAAACCCCGGAATTTTCCGGGCTTTAATGTCTTCTCAGTCTGCTTTTTATATTCCCCGAAACATCATGCTCGAGCTGCTTTCAGACATAAAAACCTGGGAAAAATTCTACGAATATAAAACGTCGCTCGCCTGCCCGAAAGAATTCACGGACGAACTGCGCAAATTCATTGACAGCCGTAGCTTTCAGCGCATATGCGAAGCAATTGACCGCGGTGACCCTTTCCCGCACCCGCGCAAATCTGTGATCAGCAAGCTGAATTCGTCCAAAAAACGCACTGTATACATTTATCCGCATGACGAAAACATCGTATTCAAACTGCTGACTTACCTGCTTCTTCGCAAATACGACAGCCTGTTCGACAGCGGCCTTTATTCATTTCGCCCCGGTCTCAGCGCAAAGGACGCCGTCCGCAGCCTCAGGCGCGTCAGAGGCATCGGAAAAATGTATTCATACAAAGTTGACATCCACGACTACTTCAACTCGATCCCGGTCGCACGCCTCATCCCGATGCTGAACGAAATACTTGCCGACGATCCGAAACTGTGCGATTTCCTCACGAATCTCCTGGCGGATCCGTATGTTATTGACCGAGGCAAGACCGTCATGGAACAGAAAGGCATAATGGCCGGGACTCCATTGTCGTCTTTTTACGCGAATATTTATATGCGGGCGCTCGATCATCACTTTGCGGCTTTGGGCGTTCCGTACGCGCGCTATTCCGATGATATAATCGTTTTTGCGCAGTCAAAGGAAGAAACGGAGCAATATGCTGCGACAATACGCGTTTTTCTGGGCGAGTACGGTCTTTGCGTAAATCCGGACAAAGAACAATTTTCGTCTCCGGAGGACGGCTGGACTTTTCTTGGTTTCAGTGTTAAGGGCAATGTCGTGGATATCGCGCCGGCAACTGTGCTGAAGTTGAAGGGCAAGATGCGGCGCAAGGCGGCAGGTCTTTTGCGCTGGCGTTTGCGTAATGAAGTTTCCGGTGAAAAAGCCGCTGCTGCGTTCATTCGCATTTTCAATCGTAAACTGCTCGAGGGGCCTAAGGACAATGAGCTTACCTGGAGCTACTGGTTCTTTCCCGTGATCAATACGTCTAAGAGTTTGCGCGTGATCGACAATTACGCGCAGGAGTGCATTCGGTATATTATTAGCGGTAAGCGAACTAAAGCTCGCTTTAACGTCAGATACGAGGATATAAAGAAGCTCGGCTACCGTAATCTCGTGCACGCATATTATGACTATAATCGCTCGTCAGCAAACTCAAAACCCTCTCCTTCCCAAAATTAAAAACTATGCAACTGGGGACAGGCACCGTTTGGGGGCTTTGGGCCAACTGTGTGCAACTGGGGACAGGCACCGGTTGCATGATTAACATATTATGTGGTTTGCAAAACCGGTGCCTGTCCCCAGTTGCAAAAAGGGCGTGAAAACAGTATAATCCTGCTACAACCGAATAATTGACACTGAAAGGACTTGTGACAATGAAAGTTATAATAAGAAACACCTACGAAGAAATGAGCCGCTGGGCGGCGGAATATATAATTGGCCGCATAAATGCACACAACGCATCCCCGGCCGGAGCGATAAGACCGTTTGTACTTGGATTGCCCACAGGCTCGTCCCCTCTGGGAGTTTACGCCGAATTCATCAAAGCAAACCGCGAAGGCAGAGTAAGTTTCAAAAACGTTGTCACCTTCAACATGGACGAGTACGCCGGCCTAACGCGCGACCACGAACAGAGCTACTGGAAATTTATGCACGATAATCTATTCGACCACATCGATATTGACCCCGAAAACGTTAACATTCTGAACGGCATGGCAGAAGACCCCGAAGCAGAATGCAGGCGTTACGAGGACAAGATCACGGAATACGGCGGCATCGACCTCTTCCTCGGCGGCAGCGGCGTTGACGGCCACATCGCGTTCAACGAACCGTTCACGAGCCTTAATTCCCGCACCGGCGTACGCAAACTGACATACGACACGCTTCTCGCAAACGCCAGATTTTTCGGCGGCGATTTCAGCAAAGTGCCTAAGACCGCTCTTTCAGTCGGCGTAGGTACAGTCATGGATGCCGCAGAAGTACTGCTCCTCCTCTCCGGGCACAATAAAGCCCGCGCCCTTCGTCATCTCGTCGAAGAACCGGTTTCGGGCAAATGGACCGTCAGCGCACTTCAGCTGCATCCGGCGGCAATCATTGCCTGCGACGAAGACGCGTGTGACGAACTTACCGTCGGTACGTACAAATATTTCAAGGAAACGGAATAATATTACAGCTCCGGCAATTTTCGGAAATATTCGGAAAATCTTGGAAATATCCGGTAAAATTCGGAAAACCTTGGAAATATCCGGCAATATTTGGCAAAATCCGGAAACACCCGGAAAAGCACGGACGCCCGGAACAATCACCAAAACACCTTACAAAAGAAAGGCAGGTCAATGCACTGATGAGTAATATATGGCACGATATCAGCCCCAAACGCATAAACCCCGAAGACTTCGTTGCCGTCGTCGAAATACCAAAAGGCAGCAAGAAAAAATACGAACTCGACAAAGCCACCGGCATGCTGATGCTTGACCGCATACTCTACACCTCCACGCACTACCCGGCAAACTACGGCTTCATCCCGCGCACGTACGGCGACGACCTTGACCCCCTCGACGTACTGATCATCTGCTCGGAAGAAATCGAGCCAATGACGCTCGTCCGCTGCTACCCCATCGGAGTCATCTCGATGATCGACGCCGGCCGCCGCGACGAAAAAATAATCGCCATCCCGTTCAACGATCCGAACTACAACATGTACCACGACATTGACGAACTCCCCCAGCACCTGTTCGCCGAAATGTCGCACTTCTTTACCGTATACAAATCGCTGGAAAACAAACAGACCGCAGTAAACGACGAAGTGGGCGGCCGCGACGACGCCATAGCGATCGTTCAGGAAGCGATCGACAACTACATAGAAACGTACTGCAAGTAATTTCACGCATTTTTTCACGGAAAGGAGCCGCGCACAATGACAGGCACCGAGCGACAGGCACTTATCGAATCCGCCAAAACACATGACGGCCAACTAATATTAAACGGCAAAGCCCTTGCCTCCATTATCGAAGCCGAATTAAAATCGCGCGTGGCGGCAATAATTGAAAAAACCGGACGGACGCCTGCGCTGGCAACGATCATCGTAGGAGAAAACCCCGCGTCAGTTACTTACGTACGCATGAAAGGCCGCGCCTGCGAACGCATCGGATTAGAGCCGAGACGGATTGCCCTCCACGAAGAAACCACCACCGAAGAACTGCTCGAAAAGATCCGCGAACTAAACGCGGACCCGGACGTATGCGGCATACTTCTCCAGCATCCCGCGCCAAAACAGATCGACGAAAACAGATGCTTCAATGAAATAGACCCCGAAAAAGACGTTGACGGCGTAAACGCACAAAGCTACGGCCGCGTCGCACTGGGCGGAGACGGATTCGTTGCCGCCACTCCGGGCGGAATAATAAGGATACTAAAAGAATACGGGATACAGATCGAAGGCAAAGAAGCTGTCGTCATCGGCCGCAGCCGCATCCTCGGAAAGCCGGCGGCAATGCTTCTCCTCCGCGAAAACGCAACCGTCACCGTAACACACAGAAAAACGGTAGACCTTCCGCAAGTCGTGCGCCGCGCCGACATAGTCGTAGCGTGCGTAGGCGAGCCGGAATTCGTCAAAGCAGAATGGATAAAACCGGGCGCCGTGCTGATCGACGCAGGCTACAACGCAGGCAACGTAGGCGATATTGACCTAAAAAACGCCGCCCCCCTCGCCTCCGCATACACGCCCGTCCCGGGAGGCGTTGGCCCAATGACGATCTGCACCCTTATGGAACAGACAGTAAAAGCCGCGGAGAAGCGGCTTGAAAACTGAAACAATATGCCATTTTGCGGCGTTTAGCACGATAAGATCATGCAAAATTAAAACGCATACTTAGCCGCCAGCAAAGCAGCCTCGCGCATCGACACGGGGCTGACTTTTTTCTGCCACGCAATATCGAACGCGGTACCGTGATCAACAGACGTGCGCAAATAAGGCATACCGAGCGTAAGCGAGATCGTGCGCTCAAAATCAAGCGTCTTGGTGGCAATATGTCCCTGATCGTGGTACAGCGAAAGCACCGCCGAAAACCGCCCGATATGCGCCATATGAAACACCGAATCGGCCCCGACCGGCCCCTCCACGGGAAGCCCCTTCGCCTTCGCCTCACAAACGACCGGCTCGATGACGTCGACTTCGTCCCTGCCGAACAGCCCGTGCTCCCCGGAATGCGGATTCAGCCCCGCCACGGCAAGCGGCTTTTCCGGCGTAACGTTTACGCCCAGCTGCGCAAGCGCGCCAAGCGACCGCCTGATATAATCGCGAAGCCTCTTTTTCGTCACCATCGCACACGCACGTTTTAATGAAACGTGGCGCGTCAAAAAGAACACCCTGAGTCCGTCCGTTTCAAACATTGTAAGAGGATCATCCGTCCCGGTCAACGCCCCGAAGATCTCAGTATGCCCGATATACGGTACACCGGCCGCACGGAGCGCCTCTTTATTGACCGGCGCGGTCGCAACAGCATCAGCCTGCCCTCCGGCACACAGCTCGTGCGCTTTTTTTATACAATCGAACGCATGCTGCCCCGCAAAAGCATTGACCGTACCCGCAAATCCAGTGAGTTCATCCGCCGCAGGAGCATTATCCGGAAGCGGAACGTCAATAATACCGTCCCCGAATCTTTCCTCGAAACCGTCTATCCCCCAAAGCGCTGCGGCGCGGTCAAAAACGGCGCGGCTGCCAACGGCGAGCGGCGTACATACACGCCTGACTTCCCCGTCAGTAAGCGCGCGGACAACGATTTCGGGACCCACTCCAAGCGGGTCCCCCATAGTTAATGCAATAGTTTTTTTAGTCATTTCCGTGCAGTCTGCTGTTACAGTGCAGAATGATCAGATATTAATGCTGTTTATCTCTTCAAGTACGCCTGCAGGCAGACATCCGGCACCGCAGTTCACCGCGCCCAGACCGACGAAGAAAAGAATAATATATATCACAGCGGTAATAAGGCCTAAAATAGCACAAACAAGTCCTGCAATAGCCATACCGGGCATTTTTCCGGTCGGAGTTTTCTTGCGCGAAACAGCCGCAAAAATAATTCCGAGGATACCGCAGATAAGAGCAATAAAGGCCGGGATCAAGAAGCATACGAAAAACGAGCTAAAAAGAGCAAGCAGACCGCAAATAAGCGAACCGACCGCCATTCCGTTAGTACCGGTCTGAACGGGAGCCTGCTGTACTCCGCCGTAGATCACCGGCGGGACCTGCTGATTCATGTTATCCTGATAAGGGGGTACCGTCTGCTGCTGGACAGGCTGCTGGACAGGCTGTTGTTCCGGCTGCTGATTAACGGGTTGAGGCGCGGGCTGTTCTGTTACAAGTTTCTGGCCGCAGTTCACACAAAATTTGGTTCCGTCGGGCAACTGTGCTCCGCAATTTGGACATACTACCATTTTGGTCATTCCTTTCTCTAACGCGATCATACTGTTACTGATCAGATATAATTATTGCGCGCCGCACCGCATCAAAGCAAAAAGCATAGACAGCGCTCCTAATTGCCCTAATTTTATACCACATATTGCCACGTGTCAAGAAAAAGCCGCCCGTTTCAGTTTCCGATTGCACTTTTATTAATTTTGTGCCACAATATCGAAAATTTGATGCGGGAGTTTGATCTTATGAGAGAATACTTTTTCGGCTGGTACTTCAAGAGTCAATCGTCAGACAGGACTCTGGCGGTCATCCCCGCATGGCATCGCGCAAAGGGCCGGACAACGTGCTCCGTGCAGCTCATTACCGACGGGAGCGCATGGTTCGCAGATTATCCGGATGAAAAGTTCAGGCGCCTCAAAGGCGGTTTCGGGGCTGAGATCGGGGCCAATTACTTCGGCCCGGACGGAATACGCCTCAACATAGAAAAACCGGGACTTATTGCCCGCGGCGAACTGAAATTCGGCCCGTTTGCTCCGCTCAAAGGCGACATAATGGGTCCTTTCCGGTTCGTGCCCTTCATGGAATGCCGCCACAGCGTAATCAGTATGCGCCACACCGTAAACGGCTGCATCGAGCTCAACGGCGAGCGGTACGAATTCGTTGACGCCTCCGGATATATCGAAGGCGACCGCGGAAGATCGTTCCCCGCCGTCTATTCATGGACGCAGTGTTTTCTTGAAGGCGGAGGGTCAACGATGCTGAGCGCAGCCCGCATACCCGTCGGACCGTTTATTTTTACCGGAATAATCGGCTTCGTGCTGAGCGGCGGCAATGAATACCGGATCGCTACTTACCGCGGCGCTAAGGCGTCGTCAATTCGCGGCGGCGAGCTCGTTATCCGCCAGAGAGCTCTGACGTTTTCCGCAAAACTGCTAAGTAAAAACGACCACCCTCTGAAAGCGCCCGTTACGGGGGCAATGGTCCGCACGATCCGCGAGAATGCTTCCTGCACCGCCGAATACCGCCTCGAAAACAACGGCAGCGTGATATTGCACGAAGTGAGCCCCCGCGCCTCGTTCGAATATGAATATCCGGACAAGTAAACTGCGCTGCCACTGTTGACACCTCCCTCGCCGGGATGGTAAAATTGACACATAAAATACGGAATTAATTGACCGCTCAACGGCTTCACAAAAGCGGCGCAATTTACCGCAAAACACATAGTAAAGTGAGGATGATATTGATATGTATCCGTTCAAGATCGGTGTGATGCTCGACTCATTCAGACTCCCTATCGACCAGGCGCTCGCGAAGGCGGAGGAAGTGGGAGGACAGGGACTTCAGGTGTATGCGACCTACGGAGAAATGGCTCCCGAAAATCTTTCCGCAAAAGCGCGCAAAGAGTTTTTAAATAAAGTTAAATCGCACGGGCTCGTGATCTCGGCGCTGTGCGGAGACCTTGGAAGAGGCTTTTCGAATCCGGAACTGAATCCGGAACTCATCGAAAAATCGAAGAGGATCCTGGACCTCGCCGTAGAACTGGAGACAAACGTTGTCACCACCCACATCGGCAGAGTACCGGACGATCCGGCTGATGAAGTGTATAAGATCATGCAGGATGCGTGCCACGAACTTGCCGAGTACGCAGACAGCCTTAAAGCACACTTTGCGATCGAGACGGGACCTGAGCCGGCGGCAAGGCTCAGAGCGTTCCTTGACACCCTCGGGTCACGCGGAGTTGCGGTAAACTACGATCCCGCAAACCTCACGATGTGCGTTGACGACGACGCGGTGGCGGGAGTGTACGAACTGAAAAATTATATTGTCCATACGCACGCTAAAGACGGTCTTCGCGGAACGAAACCTCCGTTCGTCGAAGTACCGCTCGGACAGGGCGACGTAAAGTGGGACGGATATCTTAAAGCTCTGCACGACGTCGGTTTCAAAGGATTCCTTACCATCGAGCGCGAGTGCGGCGAAACGCCCGAGAAGGATATCGCGATGGCAGTGGAATTTTTGAAGGGAAAGATCGCATAAGGAGGATATAAATATGAAAAAATTAAAGGTTGGCATCGTCGGCGTAGGCGGCATTTCCGAATTTCACATCAGCGGGTATAAACGCAATCCGAACGTTGAATTATACGCGTTCTGCGACATAAATGAGCAGCGGCTCAAGGAAAAAGGCGCGCGCCACGGCGTTACGAGACTTTACACGGACGTAAACGAGATGGTAAAGCTCGAAGAACTTGACGCGGTAAGCGTCTGCACGTGGAACTCCGCACACGCTCCGTGCACTATCGCTGCGCTTAACGCGGGAAAGCACGTTCTGTGCGAAAAGCCGATGGCAATGAACGGCGAAGAGGCCGAAGAGATGCTTGCCGCGGCAAAACGTTCGGGTAAGATGCTGCAGATCGGTTTCGTGCGCCGCTTCGGCAACGACTGTGCGATCCTGAAAGATTTCGTTGACAACGGCGATTTCGGAGAGATCTACTACGCTAAGGCGATTTATACCAGAAGACACGGCTGCCCCGGCGGCTGGTTCTCGGATAAAAAGCGCTCCGGCGGCGGGCCGCTGATCGACCTCGGCGTACACGTTATCGACCTCGCCAGATATATTGCCGGCTGCCCGAAGCCTGTTTCGGCGTACGGCGTTACGTTTGACAAGCTCGGCTCCCGTCCGGAAGTTAAAACTCGTCCGGGCGAATATAAAGCATCCGACGCGGGTGTAACAAGCGACGTAGAAGACTTTGCCTCCGCTCTGATCCGCTTCGAAAACGGCTTCACGATCGGTATAGAGGCTTCGTTCGACATGAACCTTCCCGGTGAGAACAATATAGTGATCCTGGGCACCAAAGCGGGCGCTACGCTCTCCCCCGACCTGAAGATCTACTCCACCGCCCACGGCTACATGACCAACGTGACGCTGGATATGCCCACGGCGCTGGACTTCAACGGGCTCTTTGAGCGCGAGATCGACGATTTCGTAGACTGCGTTCTGACCGGACGCGCGAGCAACGCCCCTGCCGAGGACGGTGTGATCCTTATGAAGATCCTCTCCGCGATCTACGAATCCGCGCGCACCGGCAACGAAGTGAAGATCGATTGCTGAACGCAGCGTTTTCATCTTAAAATCAAGAAATCATAAAAGAGGCCCGGGCAAAGCGTTTTCGCTGACCCGGGCTTTTCCCGTCCGCCGTTTATTTACTTACTCAACCATCTTCTTATTAAACGGCACCGGTTCGGAAACCTTTACCCCGCTTCCCGCAGTAATGTCGTTATCGTGTATGACGACCATCGAGATGTAGTCTCCGCCGCCTTCCACCTTTCCGGAAGTAATGCCGTCGCCGCGTGTGCCGATCACGTTGTGGTCAATATAGATCCCGTCCGGTCCGTACCCTAAATTCGACAGGAAGATCGCATTTTCCGCTCCGTCAAATTTGTTATACGCAATATTGACATGCAATATTTCGTAAACTTCGACCTGCGTTTTCCCGGTATTGCCAAAAGTATTTCCCATCACTTTAAGACCCTCGCAGCGGCCGTCTCCCACCGTCGTCCCGTTACCGACGAGCACGCCCTTGCCCGGCCCGGAAAAGACGTTGTCAATAACAAAATCATTTATCGATATCTCGTTCGGCAGCCTGGTATAGCAAAGTCCGTAACTCTCCTGATTCGCGGTGTCAAAGCGGCAGCGGACCGCCCAGCAGTTTGATCCGTGGAAATGCATAAGCGGCGCAGTATTCGTTTCTCCGGAAGTGAACGTGCAGTCGAACGCTTTTACGTACAGCGCGTCAATGCAGCTCCCCTGTCCTTTATGCTCCATTCCGAGATCTTTCATATTGAAATTGTACTTCATCGCGATATCGAAAATGTGCCCGTCAAGGCTTTCTGCCCCTACGATCCGGCTCTTTCCGGCTCCGTCGCCTTTGAACGTGAGTATCTTAGAATCGTCTTTTGAGACCTTTATCGTTTTGGTAATGACGTACGTGCCTGCCGGGAAATAAGCCGTACCGCTCGCTGCTTTTGCCGCTTTCACGCATTTAGTCACGGCTTCCGTGTCGTCTGTAGTACCGTCGCCAAGAGCACCGTAATCTTTTACGTTGAAATATTTATTGGGGGCGTTCAGAAGCGAAACGTCTCCTGTGATCTGCGGCATTTTCGCAAAATCCGGAGTTTTAGCTTCCGGTACGTCCGGGCGATCCTTCGGCGTTATCTCCGCCTTTTCTCCTTCTCCGGGCATATTCACGGAACCGTATCCTTTGGTATCTACGTGCGATGCGGCATCAATACTCATTATATCCAGTTCGGGACTTGCTCCGCTGATGTTAGCCACCAGGTTCTCCCCGATATCAGACGCGACGCACAGACGCATAAACAAAGCGTTGCCGCCTGTAAGCACGCAGTAGTTTCTGCGGATCGTAAGCGCGCTGTAATTCTGACCGTACACCGTTACACTGTCAGGCGCCCAGATATAATTATCGTGAACGGAAATTCCGGCTCCGGCTGCGTCAGATTCAGTCATACGCACGCCGCCTTTACTGCCGCCCATATAATTGTCCCGGATTTCTACGTTGTACACGCCCGAACCTTCGGGGGCAATTCCGACGGCGGTCGAAGCGGCGTCAAGCATATTGTTAGCGATCAGCAGTCCGTTGACCGAACGCACTTCGATCATCGGCTCGGACGGTATTAGATAAAGATTTCGTACGATCGATATCGCTTCAGGCGCGCCGTCCGGATCGTGCGATGAAATAAGCGTGCATTTCGTGTATGAGCCTCCGAAATGCGTATCACACAGGACGTTCCCTCGCGCGTCCCGCCCGGGATATTTCGTGAATTCGACCTGATACACAGCCGTATTTACGTGCTCAAACCCGCACTGGCGTACAGTATTATACGAGCCCGAGATTTCGAGGCACGGTTTTGCACAGCGCGTCGAATTTTTAGTGAAACGGCAGCCGTACAATGAACAGCCGCTCGCCTCGAGGCTGAAAGTCGCAGAATTTCTGGCATTTTCAGTAAAAGTCAGGAAAGAAAAATGAGTGTTGTCGCGGGCAACGGTAATGAGCGCCGCATTTTCAGAATCCGCGCTGTTGCTAACGAATATGACGCTGCTGCCGGCCGGATCGCCCGCAAAACACAGCCATGCTCCGTCATTTCCGTCAATTTTCAGCGCAGAATTCACTTTGTACCGCCCCGTAGGAAAATACAAAATGCCTCCGCCTTTTGATATCACAGCTGCCGCAGCGTTCAATATCGCTTCCGACGCGTCTGTCCGTCCGTCCGCGGGTACGCCGAGGTCAATAGCGTTATATACTTTCGCGTCAGCTGTCAGCTGTGTCACGGCCCCTGTTACGAGCAGTTCTTCCATCGTTCTCGCCTCCCATTCGGCCGCATTGCCGCCGCGGTCAATAAGCTCTTCTCCGCCGCTGCCGCCCGGATCTCCGGTCGGTTTTAACGTCTCTGTGCCGTCAACGATTTCCGGTTTCGCTGTGCATCCGGTCAATATCATTGCCGCGCCCGCAATAAGCAGCAGCGTTAACGGAACTGTTTTTTTCAGGAATCGTTTCATCTGACCTTCACCTTTTTTTGTTTACCGCGACCGGGACAAGTTCTTTTCTGAGCGCTTCGGTCTGCTCCGGCCCGAGTTTCAGCAGCTTTACCGCCTCATCAAAAGAGACGGTTTCCATAAGCGTACGAATATTCTCTTTAAGCCCAAGCTCGAGACCCTGCTCGAGACCTTTATTCCATATTAAATCAGAATAATTGCACATCTCTATGATCCTCCTGTTTTGTTCTTCGCCATCCTCATTAATAAATCCATATTCCCGAAGCTTCTCTCTCTTCTCTGCCCCTGATGAATTATCATCAAAAACAGCTGAAAGCAGATTTATCATCGGATTCTTGCTGTCCCTGCACCCCAGTCCTACCGTCACAATGCTTATCAGATCATACTCTGCTTCAGCAGCGATACTATCAGTCGATGACCCGTATAAAATCCGAGGTGTGATCCCGTAAAGTACTATTGTATCGCGGCATTTCAGCGCAGGTGACAGAAACAGCCATATTGAATATACTTTCTGTATCTTTTCATATTCCGAACCGGAAAACTCTACATGTTTTTGGTCCGAAATCAGACGCGCGCAATAATAGATCGCCCGCGAGACCGGTTCGTACCCTGGAGTCATATCATTCTGCGCTTCGACGTTTATGATGAGTTTGTATTTCTGGCCTATATTGTCCGGCAATAACGCATCGAACAATATATCGTATGCTATCTGCCCGTCAGAAATACTTTGGCTATCGGTTCGCCGCCCTTTAATGCTATCGCCCGCGCTAGCAATACCGGAAGCGCTTACTATTATGTCCCCTTCAATAAAAGGAACTATTTCTTCTCGTTCGAACGATCTGTATTCCGGCACACACTCCTTAAGTATTTCGGCGAGAATAAACTTATCGCTCAAAAACAACTTGCATGCGGCATCAAGCCTCATCTTAATATCTTTTGTTTCCGCATCATTTATTGTATTAACTCCAGAACTCATTACCGCCGGCTCCTCCTCGGACTGTAATTACCGGCTCAAGCTTTTATACTACAATAATCGGCGACAATGTTTTCTGCAACTCTTCTGCTGTTCTTCCTGCCGGCAATTAAATGCTACTACTTTTGCATTCGTTTTGTCAACCAATTTCCGGTTTCCGTTATATTACCGGATTTTTCCGAAAATTACCGGATTTTTCCGGATATTCCCGAAGATTTCCGGATACTCCCGGCAAAAATCCAGCCCTTGATTTTAGAACCGGTAAGCCTCCGCCAGGCGGAGCACCCCCGTCACGTCATCTTCTCCTGCTTGACCTTCTTATCGATCACGTGCCTGCGGCCCAGTTCCGCCTTAATATCATCGGGCGAGATCCCGGCTTCGACCATCAGCACCATCACGTGATAGACCAGGTCGGAAATCTCATAGACCGTCTCCGCCTTATCCTGCGCCTTGCCCGCGATAATGACCTCGGTGCATTCCTCTCCCACCTTCTTAAGAATCTTGTCGAGGCCCTTCTCGAACAGGTACGTAGTATAAGAACCCTCTTTTTTATTGACCTTGCGCCCCTCGATCATCTTATACAAGCCGTCGATCGAAAATTCTTCCTGCTCGTCGCTCTCCCAGACCGGATATTCGAAGCAGGACGTTGTCCCCAGATGGCAGGCGGGACCGTCGGCTTTCACTGCGATCAGCAGCGTGTCGCGGTCGCAATCGGCGGTGATGCTGATTATATGCTGATAATTTCCGCTCGTTTCTCCTTTGGTCCATAATTTCTGTCTCGAACGGCTCCAGAAGCACGTGAGGCCTTTTTCGATCGAGATCTGAAGGCTTTCGCGGTTCATATAAGCCAGCATAAGCACCCGCCTGGTGGCGTAGTCGGTTACGATCGCAGGTATCAGACCGCGCTCGTCAAATTTAAGTTCGTCAACGTTAATAAGAATATCGCTCATAATACTTTTCCTCCTTTGATTGACCGGCCGTGCGGAAACTACATCCTCGCCGGGATGCCTTCGCGAGCCATTGCCGCCTTCAGATCGCCTATTTGTATTTCCCCGAAATGGAACACGGACGCAGCTAAGCCGGCGTCAACGCCGGGGAGTGTTTTGAACAGTGTGATGAAATCCGCGATCGAGCCTGCGCCGCCGGACGCGATCACAGGCACTTTTACCGCCATACATACGTGAGCTAAAAGATCGAGGTCAAAACCGCCCTTCACGCCGTCGGTGTCGATCGAATTGACCACGATCTCGCCCGCACCGTTCTCCACGCCGCGCTTTATCCATTCTATAGCGTCAAGGCCGGTATTCTCGCGGCCTCCCTTTGCGAACACTCTGAAACTGCCGTCGACGCGGGCAATATCCACGGAAAGTACGACACATTGACTGCCGTACCGCACCGCCGCCTCTCTTATCAGAGCCGGATTCCGTATCGCGCCGGAATTTACGCTGACCTTATCCGCGCCGCACTTGAGCACGCGGTCGAAATCGCCCAGAGTATTGATCCCGCCCCCCACGGTAAGCGGAATGAATACTTTTGACGCCGCCTCACATAATATGTCTGTAAACAGCCTGCGCCCTTCCGCAGACGCAGTTATATCGTAAAATACGAGCTCGTCCGCCCCGGCTTCCGAATAAAATTCCGCCAGACGCACAGGCGAATCGACGTCGCCGAGCCCCTGAAAATTAACACCCTTCACTACCCGTCCGTTCCTCACGTCGAGGCAGGGAATGATTCTTTTTGTGATCATACACGCACCTCCCCCGCCACGCGCACAGCCTCTGCGAGCTCGATCGCCCCGGTATAGTACGCTTTTCCGATTATTGCACCGTGAAGGCCCTCATCGCGCAGCCTTATAACGTCTTCGATCGACGAAACGCCGCCGGAAGCGATCAGATCGACGCCCGAAACAAGCGAAAGTTCACGGTACAGCCCCGAATTCGGCCCCGACATTGCCCCGTCACGCGAAATATCCGTGCAGATAACTGTTTTGATGCCGATCCCGGAAAGTTTTACGCAAAAATCCGCCGCTTTTAAAGCTGTGCTTTCCGTCCAGCCTTTAACGGCAACGTATCCGTCTCTGACGTCAACGCCCACGGCTATCTTTTCGACGTATTTATCCGCCGCCGCCAGCAGGAGCGCTTCGTTCTCCACCGCCGCGGTCCCTAATATCACTCTGTCGATGCCGGCGTCAAGGTAACTGTCGATCACGGCCATCGTCCTGATCCCGCCCCCGACTTCTATAAACGCACCGGTCTTCCCGCGGATCTTCATAATCTCGCATATATTCGGAGTACCGCCGTCTTTTGCACCCTCCAGATCCACCAGATGCATCTGCGCCGCACCGGCTTTAAGAAAATCGGCGGCAACAGATGACGGATCGTCGCTGTAGACCGTCATTTGCGAATAATCACCCTTATATAGGCGCACCGCCTTGCCGCCAAAAAGATCGATAGCAGGAAAAATCAGCATTGTCCGCCACCTCCGATCTCGCAAAATGCTTTCAATATACGGAGCCCTACGGGGCCGCTCTTCTCCGGATGAAACTGGGTCCCGAAAACGTTGCCCCTCTGGACCGCCGCCGTGACTTCGCCGCTGTATTCCGCCGTGGCAATTATATCTTTTTCGCATTCCGACGCATAATATGAATGGACAAAATAAACGCAGTCGCCGTCGTCAACGTATTTGAGCAGCGGTGATTTGCGCGTGATTTTAAGCGGATTCCAGCCGATGTGCGGTATCTTCAGGCGCCTGTTCCAGCCGGGCATACTTTCGAGCGGGACAACGCGGCCGGATATCAGACCGAGCCCTTTATGCACCCCGAATTCGAGGCTCTCGTCGAACAGAAGCTGCATTCCGAGACAGATCCCTAAAAGAGGCTTGCCCGAATCAGCCTCTTCGATCAGCACTTTATCCAGCCCGCCGGAGCTGAGTTTTTCGGTCGCATCGCCGAAAGCACCGACGCCCGGGAGAATGATATTGTCCGCGGCATGCAGCACTTCCGGTGAATCGGTTATGACGGCTTCGCAGCCTATATATGAAAGCGAACAGCGGAGCGAAAAGAGATTGCCCACACCGTAATCAACGATCGCGATCATTTATTATTACTCCTCCTTTGCCTCTTGCAACTCATAACACGCCTTTCGTGGACGGAACATTTCCCTTTAGCGCCGGATCCACCGCCACAGCCGCCCGGATCGACCTCGCCGCCGACTTGAATATCCCCTCGACTATGTGGTGCGTATTGTCGCCGGAAATCTCGCGAATATGCAGCGAACACTGAGCATTGCGCACGAAACCGAGCCAGAACTCCTTGACCAGTTCGGTGTCAAACGTACCGACTTTCTGCGCCGGGAGCGAAACATCGAACGTCAGATGCGCGCGGCCCGAGAAATCGATCGCGGTCAATATCAGTGCCTCGTCCATCGGCAGTATCGTGCTCCCGTAGCGCTTTATCCCGTGCTTTTCTCCCAGCGCCTCCGAAAACGCCTGCCCGAGGGCAATGCCGATATCTTCGACGCTGTGGTGGTCGTCAACGTCCGTGTCCCCTTTGCACTTTACCTCGAGCCCGAGCATCCCGTGCACCGCAAACAACGTAAGCATATGATTCAAAAACCCCACGCCCGTATCTATACACGTCTTCCCCGGCCCGTCGAGGTCAAGCTTAACCTGTATTTCCGTCTCATTCGTTTTCCTGTTTATTTCAGCCGTTCTCACCGCTGATCCCTCCTCCGCACATGCTCTCAAACGATCTCCGCCGCAGCCTTTACCAGCGCTTTCATCTCATCGATCGAACCGACCGTGATGCGGTTATAGTCTTTTATCCGCTCCGGCTTCGAAAAATGCCGCACCAGAATACCCTTTTCCCTCAGTTTCAGATAAAGCTCCTCGCCCCCGACGTCCGGATGGCGCGCAAAAACGAAATTCGCTTTAGAATCGGTCAGTTTGAACCCCAGCGCCTTGAGCGCAGACGCCGTGTACGCGCGGTTTTCGCAGATCTCGCGGCAGTTATCGAGCATATAATCATTGTCCTCGAGCGCGCCGATCCCCATCGCCTGCGCCACGCTCCCGACGTTGTACGGGTTGATCGAACAGCGGACCGTCTCCAGATCATTGATCAAAGCAGGAGAAGCAAAACCGAAACCGAGACGCGCGCCGGCCATTGACCGCGACTTTGAAAACGTCTGCGTAACCAGCAGATTTCCGTACTTTTCTATGAGCGGGACAACGCTCACGGCTCCGAAGTCTACGTACGCTTCGTCAACGACAACGATCCTGTCCGGCCTCTCCCTCACGATCGCTTCGATCTCGTCAGGGGCAATTGCGATCCCGGTGGGTGCGTTCGGATTCGCGATAAACAGCGTGCCTTCTTTTTCCGCCATCGTCTTAATATCCATCGAGAGATCCGGCAGCAGCGGCACCTCTATAAACGGGACCCTGTTCTCCGCCGCAAAAACGGGGTAAAAACCGTACGTCACGTCCGGGAATATCCCTGGCCTGCCCTCTTCACAAAACGCCGCAAAAGCCCAGCTAAGCACCTCGTCGGAGCCGTTTGAGCATATTATGCACTCTTCCGGGACACCGTACAGCTTCGACGCCGCTTTTTTCAGCGCGGAGCACGACGGATCGGAGTAAAGATTGAGCCTGCCGAGCGCTTTCTCACCTGCCTCGACGGCACGCTTTGAAGGCGGGAAAGGCGATTCGTTCGTATTCAGTTTGATAAATCCGCCGTTCTTTGGCTGCTCGCCGGGGACGTACGGCGTAAGCGCAGAAAACACACTGCTGAAAAACCGGCTCATTGACCCTCGCCCTCCGTTCTTATCATAACGCTCCTGCCGTGGCCCGTGAGCCCTTCGGCCGCCGCAAAACGGTTCACATTCTCGGCGGAACGGAGCATTGACTCCCGGTCGTAATAAATATACTGTATCTTTTTCACGAAATCATCTACCGAGAGCGCGCTGGAGAACCTCGCCGTACCGCCGGTCGGAAGCGTGTGGTTCGGCCCCGCGTAGTAATCGCCGAGCGCTTCGGGACAATACCTTCCCAGAAATACCGAACCGGCGCACCGTACTTTTTCGAGGTACGAGAATGGGTCGTCAACGCAAAGCTCCAGATGTTCGGGGGCGATCGTGTTCGCGACACAGATCGCTTCGCCGAGGTCGGAGGCGACAATTATTTTCCCGTTTTTATCTATCGATTCTCTCGCGATCTCCGAGCGCAGCAGCCCGGGGATCTGCTTCTCGAGTTCAGCACTGACTTCAGCGGCAAGTGTTTCGGAATCCGTCACCAGCACGGCGCTCGCCATCCTGTCGTGCTCAGCCTGCGAAAGCATATCGGCCGCCACCCAGTCGGCGCGGCTCTTCCCGTCCGCTACGATCAATATCTCGCTCGGACCCGCGATCATATCTATCGAGACCTGCCCGAAAACCTGCTTCTTAGCCTCGGCAACGAACGCGTTGCCCGGGCCAACGATCTTATCCACTTTCGGAACTGTTTCGGTGCCGTATGCCAGCGCCGCTATCGCCTGCGCCCCGCCAATTTTAAATATGCGTGTGGCGCCTGCCTCTTTTGCCGCAGCCAGTATCGCCGGATCGATCTTCCCGTCTTTCCCAGGGGGCGTTACGATGACAACTTCCGCGCAGCCCGCGATCTTCGCAGGTATGACGTCCATCAGCACCGTTGACGGGTACGCTGCTGTGCCTCCCGGTACGTACAGACCGGCTTTCGAGACGGCAATAACTCTCTGTCCCACGATCGCGCCCTGGTCGTTTACCGTCCTGAACCCCTCGCGCTTCTGAAGCTCGTGGAAACGGCGGATGTTGACGGCCGCAGCGGCAATTATATTTAAGAATTCCGGATCGCGCGCTTTGATCGTGCTTATTGCTTCGTCAAATTCTTCTGCGCTTACCTCTAGGGAGCGGAGATCTGCGCCGTCAAATTTTCGGGTGTATTCGTACAGCGCTTCGTCTCCACGCGCGCGGACGTCGTTTATGATCCCGCTCACGATCGCCGAAACGTCGCGCTGAGCTGTTCCTCTGGCAAATATTTCCGACGCCGGAACTTCAGACATCTTTAAAATCTTGATCATTTTTGTCTCCTTTTTTTAATGGCCAATGAATAATGGAGAATTGAGAATGGACAATTAAGGTATCACCGGTGGCGATGATTTAAAAATATACCACAATTTGCAATTTGCAATTTATCCTTTGCCATTTGCAATCTTTCTTTCCAGCTCTTTTACCGCCTCATATTTGAACCTGTACCCCGCCTTATTCGCGATCAGCCTCGCACTGATCGGCAGCACTTCCTCGATAACCTCGAGATCATTTTCGCGAAGCGTCGTACCGGTCTCGACGATATCCATTATCACGTCGGAAAGGCCGAGGATCGGGGCGATCTCGATCGAGCCGTTCAGATGGATTATATCTATGTCCCTGCCTTTTCCGGCGTAATAACCGCGGGCAATATGCGAAAACTTCGTTGCCACCCGGAGCGTTTTTTCAGGATCGTCCTTGAACCCCTTCTTCGCCGCGACCGCCATACGGCACACGCCGGTATGCAGGTCGGTAAGTTCGTAAACGTCCGGCTCGTATTCGAGCAGAATATCCTTCCCCGCCACGCCGAGATCAGCCGCACCGCGCTCAACGTAAATGGCGACGTCGGACGGTTTTACCCAGAAGTACCTTACGCCCGCGTCAGGGTTTTCGAATATGAGCTTCCGGCTCTCGCCAAGCACTTCCGGGCAGGGGTAGCCGGCCTTTTCGAGCATCGCGTAGACCTTTTCGCCGAGCCTCCCCTTCGGGAGGGCAATATTAAGAAAACCGCTGTCAATCATTGTCCGCCGCCTCCGCTCTGTATCTTCCGCTTCTGTTCGCCGCGCGCCGGATCATTGCCGCAAGCACATCCCCGGGCTCGTCGTCCGCACCGTATCTGACTGTCTCAACCTCCGACTTCACATTGCCCGCGCCGCCCAGCCGCTCGAGCGAGTCCATATATACCGCAAACCCGATCGCGCCGCCTTTTTTAGAAAGCTTCTCCATCAGCCTGTCGTACCGGCCGCCGGACAGCACGCGCTCGGGCACGCCGTTTACGTATCCTTTAAACGCGATCCCGTTATAATAATTTCTATCGCTGACGATCGAAAAATCGATCCGTATATTATCGCTCACGCCTGTCCCGCGAAGCGCTTTCAGCATTTTTTCGAACTGTGCGTATTCTTCTATCATACCGAGTTTTTCTGCGGCTGCTCTAACCGATCCGAGTGTGTCGCAGGGCCTTCCGTAAAGCTCCACGAGCGACGCAAGCAGCCCGGCCGCAGCCTCATCCGCACCGTTCTCCTTCGCGATACGCATTATTTCGTGCACGTTCTTTCCTTCCGCGCACTTTAAAAGTTCCGCCTGCACCATCGGGTCAACGCTAACGTTGTCAACGGCTTTGAACAGCAGATCGAGCTGCCCGATATCCAGCACGTACTCGCTGCTGACGGTATCGAGGCTCTTCGCCGCGAGATACAGCACTTCCGCGAGGCAGTAGGCGTCAATTTTTCCGATGCATTCGAGTCCGGTCTGCATTATTTCGCGGAACATCCCGCCGCCCGAGTGCGGATCCGATCTGCCGCTCCCGCCTGAAACGCGGTAAACATTCTCACTGTAAAACAGCTTCGTTGACCTAAGCGCCGAAACATCCGCGTTTTTTATAATTGACAGCGTCACGTCCGGCTTCAGCGCCATAAGCCTGCCGTCGGTGTCTGTAAACGTGATTATGCTGTCGGAGATCAGGAACTCCTTGTTCCGCGCGTACAGGTCGTACTCCTCGAATTTACTCATTTTATAAGGCTCGTAACCGAACGTGCCGTAGAGCGCTCTGAGCGACGCCGCGGTCTGTTCCGCAAAGCTTATAAACCGGCCTGCAGGATCATTTATTTTCATCAGCCGCGCCTCCTTCGGTCTTAAGTATCCGTTCCAGCACCGTTCCGTACCCTCCCGCACCGTAATTAAGGCAGCGGTTAACGCGGCTTATCGTCGCCGTGCTAAGTCCGAGCTCGTCCGAGATCTGCTGGTAGTTCCTGCCCTGCCTGAGCAGCATCGCCGCGGTCAATCTCTGCGACAGGTCCTGCACTTCCGATATCGTGCATACGTCTTCCAGAAACGCTTTGCACTCTTCCGCGTTTTTCAGGGACAATATCGCCGCGCACAGGCGGTCAACGGCTTCAGTATCAAAGTTGAACATTCTTTTTCGCACCTTTCGTAAGAAGGATGTGGTTTTGCGTGGCCGGGGATGCTTCCCTGCTCATCAGGGGCAGCGCTTTAGCTGTTGTATGCATGCTTCAGCCCGGCACGCTTTCGCATTTTAGCACTTTACTTCGATAAAGTCAACACTGTTCTAAAACGGCGCGGGGATTTAAAATATTAGACAAACTCGATCCAGTCGAATTCCACTCTGCCGCTGTCAGGCGCGCGTCTGAGCCCGACCGAAACAGAACGGCCGCCGGTCAGAGGCTGCTCAAGCGGCGCACGAAACTCCATCCACTCACCGCGGGTATTGACGACGTTAAACGAAGCCAGGACCAGGCCGGAATCAAGCTCTTTTACGTCAATGACCGCTCCCGTTGCCTCCGTGCGTACGGATAAGACCGCCTCGCTGCAGCCGTCGAGGTCAACGTATCTGAACCCGTTCCATTGACCCTCC
The DNA here is from genome assembly GCA_017508875.1 of Clostridia bacterium. GTDB lineage: Bacteria > Bacillota > Clostridia > UBA1212 > UBA1255 > UBA1255. The sequence goes on from JAFWQX010000010.1 coordinate 40,347, forward strand.
TGCACTGACACGATCGAGCCTTCCTTGATCGAAGCGTAACCGGCCGCGGGGTCAAGTTCTCCGATGCGGAAAGGCGAGGGCAGGGCAAAATACACTTTCCCGTCGTCATCCGTCAGACTGTAAAGCGAATCGCAACATTCGCTGCGAACAAGCGAACATTCGCTGAAAATTCGCCGAAAATTCGCTCATAGCGATTGACAAAGCGAATTTTGTGAGTATAATATAGTCAAAATTAGTGTAAGGAGGCGCTCCAATGAATTTTGAAACCGAGAGAATTGAATTTAAGTCTCAGTTTACCGAGGAAATCTATAAAGAAGTAATAGCCTTTGCCAATACTGACGGAGGCAATGTATATGTCGGAATCGATAACGGCGGTAATGCTATTGGAGTGAATGATGTTGACAAAGAATATAACCGTATTACCAACGGCATCCGCGATGCAATCATGCCGGATGTTACCATGTTCGTACGCTTTACGGTAAAGGAAAACAAGGTGATATGCATCACTGTAAGTGAAGGTACGAACAAGCCCTACTATCTCAAAGGGAAAGGCTTGAAACCGAGCGGCGTTTACGTACGTCAGGGCACATCCAGTGTTCCCGCTTCCCCCGAGCAGATCCGTAATATGATCAAGGAGAGCGACGGCGATACTTTCGAAGAAAACCGTTCACTTGAGCAGGAGCTTACCTTTGAAGCGGCTCAAAGAGCATTCGATCTTTACGGTGTGGAATTCAACCCGGGAAAATACCGGTCTCTTGGTATTACACAAAATAAAGAGGGCTTTTATACAAACCTTGCCTTGCTGCTCTCCGATCAGTGCGCTCACACAATAAAAATTGCCGTATTCAGCGACGATGCCTGTACCGTATTTCGTGACAGCAAGGAGTTCGGTGGTTCGATTTTTAAGCAATTTGAAGACACCATAAGCTATCTCGCTCTTTGTAATAAAACGAGTTCTGTAATAAAAGGCGTGGTACGTACGGATAAGCAGGATTATCCTGAAGAAGCTATACGCGAGGCTCTGCTGAACGCGATCGTCCACCGCGATTACAGTTTCAGTGGCAGTGTCATAATCAATGTCACCGATCATAAAATGGAGTTCATTTCTCTCGGAGGTCTTCTTCCCGGTCTTTCCCCCGACGATATTCGTTCAGGTATTTCTCAGCCGAGAAACAAAAATCTTGCCGAAGTGTTCCATCGTCTGCGTCTGATTGAAAGCTATGGCACAGGTATTCGCAGAATATTCAATCTGTACGCCGATTGCCCGGAGCAGCCTCAAATCGCAGTAACTTCCAATACGTTCAAAATCATTTTGCCGAATAAGAATGCTGTTTATGAGGCAGAAACGGAGAAGGTTCATTCGGTAACGCCGCAGATGAAGAAAGTGCTGAATTATATTAAAACAAACGGTCAAATCACCGAAAAAGAAATCAGCGACTTGCTCGGTCTGAAAAAGACACGCACATTTACTGTTGCAAAGCAGATGAGAGATCTCGGATTGATAAAAGTCGTTGGAAGGGGCGAAAGCAAATACTATTCTATGGAAAAGAATGGAAACTTTTCCTCTTTTTATAATTAACGAACAGCGTCGGAAACAATTTGATCCCTGCCTACCATGCGTTCCCGTATCTTGTTCAGCACACGCCTTTTATCCGTTGCCCAGTCAGGCGCGATCAGCAGGCGGCGCGGAGGATCGCCGGTCAGGCGATGGATCGAGATGGAATCGGGCAATATTGACAGCGCGCGGACAACGACGTCAACGTATTCGTCCATTGTCAGCGTCCGGAACGCCCCGTTTTGATACAATTCAGCCAGATCCGTGCCGCGAAGCACGTGGAGCAGCTGAAATTTGACCCCCTCGACGCCTGACCGGGCAACGTACCTGACCGATTCGAGCATCATTTCCGTCGATTCGAGTGAAAGTTCTGGTCCTTCCGTCGATTCGGGCGAAAGTTTTGCCTTTTCCGCCGAAGGATGGTCCGGAGGATAAGGCAGGCCGAAAATCAGATGTGTCACCACGCGCGCACCGGCAGCGCGAAGGTCGCCCACCGCCCGGTCGTAGTCGGCGAGCGGGAAGCCGCGGCGTATAAACGCAGCCGTAGAATCATGGACAGTCTGAAAGCCGAGCTCGACGAAAACCGTTGTGCGCATGCAAAGGCGGCGGATCAGGGCGATGATCTCAGGACCGAGGCAGTCCGGGCGGGTAGCGATAGAGATGCCGACAACGGTTTTGTCGGCGAGCGGCGCTTCGAACAGCGGCCCGAGGTATTCAACCGAGGCATAGGTGTTGGTGTAATTTTGAAAATATGCGATATACCCCGCTTTTCCGGTGTCAATTTTAGCTCCGAGCCTCTCTTTTGCGCGGTCAAGCTCCTCCTGCTTCCCTGTGTACCGCTCCGAAAAGTCGCCGCTCCCGGCCTGCGAACAAAAGATGCAGCCGCGGGTCCCTTTCGTTCCGTCACGCGTGGGGCAGGTACATCCGATGTCAAGCGATAGTTTGTATATTTTCCGGCCGAATTCGTTTTTCAGCCGCCTGCCGATCATCCGGCTCTCAAGTTCTGTTCCCATAATACGTTTGTTATTCTCAATTATACTTTGGCTTCTTTGACAACCTTATTTTTCGCCAGCGAAGCCGAGTGAATGGCTAAGAATTTTGTTTATTTGTTGTAGTCTAGGCATTCATTACCTCGTTCGGTCACGCACGAAGCCGGATAGATGGCTAAGAATTTTGTTTGACCGAAATGCGAATTAATGAAGGGAACGCATGAGACCCAAAATTCGTGCCATCATCCGGTTCGTGCTTTGACCGAACTGCGAACCGATTCCGGGGTTCGCAGTAGACCCAAAATTCGTGCCATCACTCGGTTCGCCCA
>JAFWQX010000068.1 GCA_017508875.1 Clostridia bacterium
AAGTGCTCGAACACGCAGTCGGAAATATTCTACTGCGCGGGCAGCATTTACGGCGCGACCGGCGGATACAGCAAATCTTCGACGTTTGACAATACCGATCCCGACTGGCAGTACATTATTTACGACCTTTCTTCTGTAAACGGCTGGAGCGGTACGGTCAACGCATTCCGCTTAGACTATATGTTCTCGGCAGCCGGAGCAGGCGAATCGCTGATACTCGGCGAACTGATACTCGCGAAAAATATGGACGAAGTCGTTGACCTCGTCGGAAGCGGCGCGGGAGACACACACGCCCTTTCGGAAGCCGATCAGAAGCGGGCGGAACAGCTCATAAACAACGCGAAAGAAGTTGCCCCGAAGATCTCCAACAATAAACAGACCGCCGCGCACGAAGACAGCGACATTTCGCTCTGGTTCAACCATTCGTACGTAAAGACGGCGGAAAACTCCACCAAATCCTCCGGCCTGAATTCGTACCAGATCCGCATGGCTAAAAACGAGATCGAAGGCGTGCAGTTCATGCTCGCATCCACGAAAGCCAAGAGCGGCCTCACGCTTGAATTGACCCCGTTCAAAGACAGCAGCGGAAACACGCTTAAATACGTGATCTGCGAAGGATACTATTTTGACGATATCGAAGGACAGTCGATCGTTGACCCGATCCCAGTGCTCAAAGGCAGCTTCGATCTTAAGGCGAACAAGAGCAAGACGTTCCTTATTAAGGTCTACACCGAGACCGGTACGAAGGCGGGTCAATATTCCGCGACCATCTCTGTGAAGGACAGCGACGGCAATGAGATCAAGAAGGCTCTCGTTTACGTCTACGTTTGGAATTTCGCGCTGCCTCTCGCTTCGAACTGCAAGATCCAGGCGGATCTTTCGTGGTGGAACATCTACTCCACTAACGCGCCCTGGCTTTACAACGGCGATGACAGCCTTACTTACGTTAAATACTACGAATACCTGCTCGAAAACAAGGTGAACTGCTACAGACTTCCGTACACTGACGATAATAAGGATAACCCGAATCCGTTCACCGATCCGCGCGTCGAAAAATACCTGAACGACCCCAGAGTGCAGTGCTTCAACCCCGTAGGCTACGGCACGGATCACGTCACGCAGGCGCGCGTACAGAACGCGTACAACTACCTCAAACAGAACCCCGAGTGGCTCGCAAAAGCGTACTTCTATCCCGTTGACGAACCGCTCAATCAGGGCATGCTGGATAACCTCATCAATCTCGGCAATATGATAAAGGGTGTCTTCGGCAGTCAGTACAAATTGATCGCCCCGATGCATATCAACCGCGCGCTGAACGCGAACTCGACTTCGGACTACTTCTCGTACGTTTCGGGCGTTGTCAACGTCTGGTGCCCGCACAGCTATTTCTTCAACTCTATTGCGGATTACAAGGCGAATCCGAAGCTTATGACGTGGTACTACACGGCGATGATGGAGAAGAATCTGGGCGTATTCGCTGACAGAATGGCAGCGGAGCAGGCAGGCGGCGACGAAGTATGGTGGTACGTCACACGCTTCCCGCATCACCCTGAGATCACGTTGTCCATCGACGACCCCGAGATCGAACACCGCCTCATGTTCTGGCAGCAGAAGATGTACAACGTTGACGGCTTCCTGTACTACCTTGTCAACGACTGGCACGGCGGCACGTATCCGTGGAAGGCTCTGCACGAGACGGATAATTCGTACCCGTACAACGTTTACGGCAACGGTATTCTGGTGTACAGCGGCTTCGAGGATTCCGAGGGCAAGTATTACCAGGGCAGCGAACGTTACAACGAGCTTTCTGATAAATCCTACAACGCTTATCCGGTAGGTTCGCTGAGGCTCGAATCCGTGCGCGACGGCGCCGAGGACTACGACTACTTCACGATCCTTGACGATCTCTACGGCGAAGGCACGTCCGATCTGATCATCAAGCAGATCACGACGTCGCTTGGAAATTACAAGACTGATAACGAGCTGTTCAACGAGCTTCGCATCGCTGTCGGTAACCTGATCGCGGCGAAAAGCTGATCAACCGGCAGTTTTAAAAAATGTTGTTACCATCTGCACAGGAACGGTTACTATATGCGTGAAAGGCACTTACGTGACCGGACTTGATCCAGAATCAGGAGGCAGATAAAATGAAAACTATAAGCAAAATACGCAGGACCGCGATAATCGCGACAATATTGCTGCTCGTGCTGGCGATGTTGTCCGCCGGCTGCGGCGTAAAGCAGAACGGAAACGCGGAGAATAAACCCGGAAACGATGCTGGTTCCGGTAACGTTATCATCGATCCCGGAAAGCTTACCGGTGACGACGGTAAAATTATTTACGGCGACGGCGTGATCGGCGAGGCAAGTGCTTCCGAAGACGGAACATTTGGGTTTGATAGTGTTGCCGGATGGCCTAAAGGCGGCGTTAAAGCCGAACGCGCCGAAGCAATGCCCGCGCTGGTTGACGGCGAGTGGGGCGGAATTGAACCGATAATTCCGGGCCCCGGCGGAGAGATCCCCGGCGACTATAACGGCCAGATCAGAGCCGGAACATTGACCGCAGGCGAGATCAAGGACGCGAAGGACTTCGAGAACTGGCGCTCGCTCTGGAACGACGCCGAGTGGGACGGTCTTCGCAAGGCCCGCGGACTTTACGCGGATAACGTCATCTCCGTGAGCACGCTTCCGATGCAGTACGTGCGTCTGTTCGACGGCGAAACGCTCGTGTTCACAGCGGTTTCCGACATATTCGGCGCAGCGACGCTCGTATTCCCCGACAGCCTTAAGGGCAAGGAATTGACCGTGCAGAGCATCGATGCCACCAGGACCGTCACCTGCACGCCCGGAACGTCCGTTTCCTTTACCGAAACGATGAAATTTGCCCCCGCGCAGCCTCAGATGCTTGACCTTATGCTTATGATCGACACGACCGGCAGCATGGGCGACGAACTTGAATACCTGAAAGTCGAGATCAAGGACGTCATCGAACGCGTGCAGAAGGAGCAGAAGATCAGCGTGCGCCTTAGCGTTAATTTCTACCGCGACGAGGGCGACGAGTACGTGGTCAAATACTATGACTTCCGCGACGATATTGACGATTGCGTGAAGATCCTTGGCGAACAGTCCGCGAACGGCGGCGGCGACTGGCCCGAAGCGGTACATACGGCGCTGGGCAACGTGCTTCAGCACAGCTGGCGCGAAAATGCGGTCAAACTTTGCTTCTTCGTGCTTGACGCTCCGCCTCACGATGAGAGCGAGATCCAGGGCATTAACGAAGGCATGCTTAAAGACCTTAACGCCATCGCGGGCAACGGCATCCGCATCATCCCCGTGGTTTCTTCCGGCGCTGATCTTTCTGTCGAAGCCCTGATGCGCAGCTGGGCCGTAATGACCGGCGGTACCTACCTGTTCCTTACTAACCACTCCGGCATCGGCGGAGATCACCAGACTCCTACCGATACCGAGTACGAGATCGAGCCGCTCAACGACTGCATGGTCCGCGTGGTTAAGGATTATATGTTCGCTCCCGCCACGACACAGGATGACGCGCAGTAAGAGCAACAGCTGACGGATAGTTCTAATTTTAATACTTCCAAGAGGTTTCAGCCGCATTTTGCCGGACAGGCGCTTGCGGCTGAAATCTTTATGCGGCGACATGCGGCGATATGCGGCGATATGCGGCGGAAATGAGGCGACATGCGGCGACATGCGGCGACATGCGGCGGAAATGTCTCCCGCCGGCTTATTTTCCACTGGAAAAATCCACGGAGATAAACTATAATCCCATCAGAGCCTACAAGACGCTGAGGAGGATCGCAGAAATGAAAAAAATTGTCGGAATCGAACTCGGATCAACGCGCATCAAAGCAGTAATGGTCGACGAAAACGCAAACGTGACTGCCACCGGGATATACAGCTGGGAGAACAGACTTGTTGACGGGCTGTGGAGCTACCCGCTCGAGCAGGCACTGGAAGGATTGGCCGCCAGCTACGCGGCGATGGCCGAAGAATACCGGCAGAAAACAGGAGAGGAATTGACTGCGATCGATGCGATAGGAATATCTGGGATGATGCACGGGTACCTTGCCCTCGATAAGGAGGACAGGCTGCTGGTGCCGTTCAGAACGTGGCGAAATACCAACACTGAAAAGGCAGCGGCAGAGCTCTCCGAGGCGTTCAGGTTCAACGTGCCGCAGCGCTGGAGCGTCGCGCAATACTATCAGGCGGTGCTGCTGGAAGAGCCGCACGTGCCGCAGGTCGCAAAACTCATGACGCTCGCGGGATATATACATTATAAATTGACCGGGCGGTTCGTTACCGGCATCGGGGAAGCGTCGGGCATGTTCCCGGTGAGCGGCGGAGAGTACGATAAGACGATGATGGAAAAATTCGGGCGCATACTCGAAGCGCGAGGTATTGACCCCGACTTCCAAAAAGTGATGCCGAAGATACTGAAGGCCGGAGACAGCGCGGGCGTGCTGACCGAAGAAGGGGCGAAGCTGCTTGACCCGACCGGAAAACTCAGAGCCGGAGCGCCGTTCTGTCCGCCGGAAGGAGATATGCAGACGGGTATGGTATGTTCGGACGCGATCGCGCCGGGAGAGGCCAATTTCTCCGCCGGAACGTCGTGCAACATCGTCATCGTACTCGAAAAGCCGCTGAACGGGTACCGCAAAGAGATCGACGTCATGCTTACGCCCGAAGGCTATGAGACGGCAATGATCCACGGCAATAACTGTACGTCCGAGATCGACAGCTGGGTAAAGCTGTTCGGGGAAGTTGCCGCGCTGTGCGGCGCCAGTGTATCTAAACGCGAACTTTACGACCTCCTCTACGGCAAATCGCTCGAAGGCGACGCCGATACGGGCGGAGTGATCGGATACAACTATCTCGCGGGAGAGGCGATCGCAGGGGCGGAGACAGGCGCGCTGCTGATCGCACGCAAGCCTTCCGGGAAGCTTTCGCTCGCGAATTTTATGCAGATGATGGTCTATTCGGCAGTGAGCTCTATCGCGCTCGGCATGGACATTCTGGCAGGAGCCGGAGTAAAACTGACCGCAGTGACGGCAGCGGGCGGTTTCTACAAGACGGATTTCGTCGGTCAGAATGCTACGTCGGCAATGTTCCGCGTCCCCGTTACAGTCATGCAGACGGCGGGCGAGGGAGGCGCGTGGGGAATGGCGCTGCTCGCTTCGTATATGCTTCAGAAGGACAATTTCTCAGACCTCAGCGCGTTTTTGCGCGCGGCCTTCAGCGGCGTCGAGAAAAAGACGGTCATGGCTTCGGACAACGACGTTGCTAAATTCGACCGTTTCTTCAAGCTTTATAAGAGCGGCCTTCCGGCCGAGCTGCTTATGGCGGCGTCGATGAACGACGGGAAATGATATTCCGGAAATATCCGGAAATATCCGGAAAAAACCGGAAATAAGCGGAAATATCCGGAAAACTGACCGGGGACACAGAAAAATGACAAAAAACACAGCACTTGAAAAATATATTGACAGCCTGGCCGCTAAAAAGACGGCCGTACTCGGCTTCGGCATCAGCAACCGCGCCCTTTTGCGCTTTCTGGCGGAAAACGGCGCCCGGAACGTGTACCTTTTTGACCTGAAAGACAGCGATCCGGAGGCGAAAGAAGAGGCGGAGCGGCTGAAAAGCTCGGGGGCGATCGTGGATTACACGTTCGGACCCGGATACCTTGACGCGCTCCCCGGGGGCGGATTCGAGCTGATATTCCGCTCGCCGATAATGAGACCGGACGAGGAACATATTGCCGCCGCCGTACGTGCCGGAGCGGTACTCACGTCGGAAATGGAAGTGTTCATGGAGCATTGTCCGTGCCCGATCTACGCGATCACGGGAAGCGACGGGAAGACGACGACCACGACGCTCACCGCGCTCCTGCTGCGGAACCATTATAAGGGCACCGGCGTTAACGTATGGCTCGGGGGCAACATCGGGACTCCGCTGATCGACAAGCTTCGCGAGATCGACCCCGGCGACCGCGTCGTGCTGGAACTTTCAAGTTTTCAGCTTATGCATATGGACGTCAGCGCCGATGCTGCGGTGATAACGAACATCACGCCGAACCATCTGAACGTACACCGGGATTATCAGGAGTACATCGATTGCAAAAAGGCGGTGTTCGACAGGCCGCTGCACGGCTGCGGGGAGGAAAAAGGGACTTCAGGGCGGCACTCAGAGCTAAGCGGTGCAAAAAAAATGCAAAAAAGAGTCGTTCTGAACGCGGGCAACGAAGTTACGGCCCGGATCGCGGCGGAATTAGCCTCCGCAGGTGCTTCCGGGGACAATAATTGCGGCGATTCTTATATCGTTGACGTGTTCACTGCCAAAAAATCGCCCGAAACCGCGTTCAAACTGCCCCATAACGGCGCAACTGCTGTGTTTGACGCGGACAATAATCAGATCCTTTTCTCGCGTTTTTGCGCCGGCTGCGGAGGATGCGACGGGAAAGAATACGCACTTGACCGCGGCGATCTGCTGCTTCCCGGCCTGCACAACGTCGAAAACCTGATGGCCGCGGCGCTGCTTCTCAGAAACGAGATCACCCCGGAAGACGTGTACGCCGTTGCCTCCACTTTCCGCGGCGTCGAACACCGCCTCGAGACCGTGCGCGAACTTGACGGCGTCAGATACATAAACAGTTCGATCGACAGCAGCCCCGAACGCACCATCAACGCATTGTCCGTATTCCCCGGACGAAACCTGGTGATGATCGCGGGAGGCAAGGACAAGAATCTCGATTATTCGTCTATCGGGGCGCATATCGTGGCGAAGGTCAAGACATTGATCCTGACCGGTCCCACTTCTGATAAGATCGAGGCGTCCGTGCGTGCTGCCGATCCGTCAGGTTCGGTGCGGATAATAAGGGTCAATTCTTATGAGGACGCCGTCGGGACCGCGCGCAGTGCCGCCGTTCCGGGCGACGTTGTGCTGCTTTCACCCGCGAGTACGAGTTTCGATATGTTCAGGAATTTCGAGGAGCGCGGCAATACGTTCAAGAAGCTCGTGATGGAACTGTAATTGTCGCAAAAAAATATACAGAGCACTTTATATTTTAATCTGAAACACCGCCTGATAATTCAAAATCGAACTTCCGGCGGTGCTTTCTGTCAATACGGAGCATTGCCGACCGGCATACTATATATTGTGTTCTGCAAACACGCAATCACTATATGTTTTATTGCCGTCGCTTTTTCATTCGTTTCAGGATAGTAAAGATCGGAAAACGTGATAAAACTCCACTTTTTTTATAATTTGTTCAAAAAAGTCCTTGCATTTTGAATATGCGCACTTTATAATAATAACAACTAGGTTTGTACATAAACCAAACACAAAAATCATAAATAAAAAAGATGGAGGAGAAAACATGAAAAAGTTGACAATAGCGTTGATCGTAGTATTGACGCTGGTCCTGGGACTTGGTGTTACCGTGTTTGCCGGGCTGGATTCAATGTATATCAACGTCTCGACACTTCAGGGCGGCGCTTATGCCAATAATACGGGCGGAGAACTCGGTAAATCTGAAGTTAAGATCAACGTTGGGGATAAGCTCTATATTCTTGGCTGGGCAGCGAAGAACGGAGCGAATCTTGAAAAAGTAGTCTGGACACTCAACGGTGTTGAAAAAGAATGCTCTGATGTTTATTGCGAGAGGAAAAGCATCAGTTCTGTTATCGGAGTTGAAGAACAGTACCTTGAGCATGCCGGAATCGGAACAAACGGAAACTATATGGAACTGCTGGGCGTTGACAAACTCACAGACGGTCTTTATGAAGTTTCGATCATTGCAAAATATGATAATAATACAAGAGAGATTCTTAAAGATACGTTTAACCTTATAGTGGGTAATTATGTGGCTACAGAGCAGGATCATCCGGTCGTTCCCGGAAAAGGCAGCACTGCCGGTATCTGGCTGAATTCTCCCGGAAAATTCGTTGCAGTGAAATTCACAACGAACGGCAGCTTCAGCAAAATTTCTGTTCCGAGAACGTGGGCCAGCAGGGAAGACGCGGGAAAAGCCGCTCCCATCACCTTAAGCCTCTATAATTTTGTTGATAATGCCGATTATTCAATGACGAAGACTCCTATAAAGTCGTACACTTACACCACGATCCAGGACGGCGTACCTACTGCTGCTTTGAAGCTTGACGCCGCCGTACCTGCCGGAACGTACGTATTCAAACTTGAGATCGGAAAAGATATGCCGGAAGGCTCTTACCTTGTTCTTGACGAAGCTGCTGCCGATGCAGATCTGAGCAACGTAGAATATGTTAATACAAAAGGTAAGACCTTCATGTTTTCAATCTATGGCGAAATAATGGAAGGCGACTTCTTAAAAGCGAATCCCGCTAACAAAGCCAGCCAGGAGATCGTGAATATTGACTACGCTTTCTTAGCTTCCGACGCTGTCATTGAGAATATGGGCAAAGGTTATGACCTCGGACAGATCAAGACCGCAGTTGATAACGGAGCTGCAAATCTCGGCCTGATCGGCTGGTATTATCCTCCGAAACCCATTGACAGTTACGGATATCAGATAGATGACGGCGAGGTCGTTTATGGCGCCATATCCTGCACCTATAATGCGGATACTGCGGCTATTATCGGAACCTTTGACGGATGCGTCGATCCCGACTGGTACAGAGCATTCAACGGCTTTGTTCCGATCCTTGAAGGTGAGCATACAGTAAAACTTATCGCTAAATTCTATGACGGCACAACGAAAGTGATCTATCAGTCTCACTATCTGAATGACGATTCGGACATTGCCCTCGGAAAACCTGTATTTGTTGACCTTAAGGCGGGTGCTCCGTACGGCCTTCCTTTCTGGGCTGACGAGTTCATTACCGATGGCACTAAATGGCTTTTTGACGCCGGTCTCGGACTTCAGCCTCCGCTCGGATGGTATGCTGCAGGTGAAGGAATGACTGCTAAAATATATGTTGACCTCGGGGCAGTTTATGATCTTTCAAAAATAAAGCTCTATCCCATGGGCTTTGCTGATGGTACTTTCCCGAACACGTTTAACGTATATACGTCACTTGACAGTTTGAACTGGGAGCTGGTAGGCGGAAATTCGAACATGTTATTAGTTGCTGATCCTTCCGCACCTTTCACTTTTGAAACAACTAACCGCGCCAGATTTATCGGCCTTGACATTACTGCGGTAAACAACGGCGCTGTCAGCATCGGAGAAATCGAAGCATACGGTACTTTCGCAGAAGAATCTGAGATCGAGAAACCGAGTTACCTCCCGTATAAGACTTATGAAGGAAATGCTAACGGCGCAGATCCCGGAGGAGTCTCTTCATGGACCGGTTTTTCCACCGGGGCTCTTACTCACAAATTCGTATTCAATACGGACGTTTCGTTCTACAAGATCGGCTTCCCTGCATTCTGGGGCGGAAAAGGAACTCCGGTCACCGTTGAGCTTGTTAAAAACGGCGAGACCGTATTCTCAACTGACATAGTACTTGCAGGCGACGGAGCGATCACCATCGATCTGGGCAAGACGCTTGATGCCGGTGAATACATCTGCAAGATGACGATCACAGATGATTCAGTAAACGCAGAGACAGGCAACTACAATTGCTACTTCGTTATCGGACATGCTGACAAAGGCCTGCTTGGCAAAGATTACGTTGGATGCGAGCGCGGTCAGATTGCTTTCGACATTTATTCCGATGATTTGAAAGGCGAAGGCTTCATCAAACGTATCTATAAAGAGGAGATGTCGCGCGACCAGGTCAGAGTCGAAGGCGTTGACAAAGCAAAAGTCGGCGGCAATGCCGAGGTTACCGATATTGAAGAAAACCTCTATGATCTCATTGGCAAGAACATCAACTTCTGGGGCTGGTACGGAAACAATATGAGCCTCAACGATTTCGGCGTGAAAGTTGACGGCGGAGATATGGTCGTTGGCGGCAGATACGCTGATCCCGGAATTACCGCTCATCTGAACGGCGTGTTCAAGGGCGACTTCGTCTACAGCGACCGTTACAATATTGACGTAGAAATCACCGAAGGCGAGCATACCGCGGAAGTTTACGCGCTCACCGACAACGGTGAAGTGCTTGTCTGGACGATCAACTACAAGGCGACCGATCCCGAGGTACACGGCCTGCGCGATTTCGATAAAGCCAAAGGCGACGCTCTGTCTTATGACTCGATTTTAAAGAACGGTGAGATCATCGCTGACGGAAACGCTGCGGTCATCGAAGCCAAGAAGCTTGTCGACGGTTCCGACGGTTCGTTCACAACGATCGGTATGCGCGGCTGGTTCGGCAATGCGAAGTCTCATATTGTCAGTTACGGCTACAGGATTGACGGCGGTGAGCCCGTATACGGCGAATTTGCTGAAACTGCGGGTGATGATGTAATTAACGCCGGCGGAGAATCCAGATTTACTGTAACGGTAGACGTAACCGAACTTAAGGACGGAAAAGAGCATAAGATCGAAGTGGTAGCAAAACTTGAAAACGGCGATATCGTCATCCTCAACAGATACGACGTTGAGAGCGATAAAGACCGCGAAGTTTACGTAAACTACAAAGCTCCCGAAGCAGTAACTCCTACCGTTAAAGTTATTGTCGGCACCGACGAATTTGACGTTGAGCCCGATGCCACTTCTCAGGTCAAACTGTCCGTGAACGGCGAAGGACTCGCTGTCGAAACGAACAGTGACGCTTCCGATCCCTGGATCTCTATCCCGCTGGACAACATCGACACTTCTGTATACACTTCGTTCACGATCAAATACAAACTTGTAGGATCGAGCGAATTTGCGAGCAACAACGTTTATCTGCGCGCTAAAGACTTCAACCCCGGTTACTCCGGAGAAGGCGGAACGTGGCACGCTCCTGATATGAACGGATTGACCGAAAGAACGTTTGTTATCGCTGACGAATTCCCGGCAATGGTCGGACAGCAGCTTACCGGTGTAAGGTTTGTTGCCTGCAAGCCCGGCGAAACGTTTATTATCGAATCTATCACCTTCAATAAAGCCGAAGAGCCTCAGCCGACCGCTAAAGTTACCGCTGAGATCAACGATGCAGGTAAGCTCGTTGTCACTGTTACCGGTACGTTCGGCGAGAAAGACTGGATCGGCGTTTATGCTGAGGGCAATACCCCCGGTGGAGATGCAGGTTCGCTCGTATGGTGGTACGTCGGTGCAAACGGCGGTACGTTCGAAGTTCCGTTCGACGGCATGTCTGAAAACGACAGAGCCGCGCTGCTCAACGACGACGGCACCGTAAAAGAAGGCAAGTTCGTTGTATATCTGCTTGCAAACGACGGTTACGATCTCGTTGAAGGCACGGAAGGCGTGACGGTGACGGTTGAAGCTCAGCCGGCTACGCAGCCTTCTACCGTGCCTGAGACTCAGCCTCAGACCGGCGACGCAGCTGTGGCAATGTTCGCAGTGATCGCTGTCCTTGCTATGGGCGCTGCTGTTGTTTTCATGAAAAAGAGAGCATTCTGATAAGGTTTTTTCCCTGACAGAACCTGATTGAATCAATTGATTTTTTCAAAGCCGGACCTTCGGGTCCGGTTTTTGTTTAATACGTCGGAGCATTCCTCCGGCTTGCAATCCGCATCCTGCCATTTTCCGGCAGAAAAAAGAAGGAAATGCTCTTTTCCTGTTTCCGTGAAAAATGTGCTTTGACTGCGTCCCGTTCCGGACTGTCCCGGGCAGATCACACCCTTACGCCGCCTGTCCCTTTTATTGCTCATTTTTCTTCGGGGGTCTGTGAGGAGTGGCACACGATTTCGAATTTGGGCAATTTGTGTGCCAAAAAATTTCTCGTTTTTGTGGGGGGAATAGGGGAGGCGTGGCACAC
>JAFWQX010000069.1 GCA_017508875.1 Clostridia bacterium
GCTTGACCGGGAGCAATTAATGACTTATAATTCAGCCGGTTGCTGCCAATAATCATCAATACAGGAGGATTCCAGAACATGAAAGTATTCCCGAACGAATCCGCATCAGACAGACCGATGGAACCGCAGACGTTGTGCGGCTGGTTTGACGACCCAAGAAAAGAAAACGGTTTTATTGACCTTCTCCCGCTGACCGACGACAAACGGATCCTGAAGAATCCGCATAAAGGCTGGTTCTGGCACTTTATTGACAACGGATTCAGCGGTCCCCTCTACCGCGACCGCAATAAGCCGGGCGATTATCTTGAAGATTTTCCGAATTTGAATCACCTCTACCTCCGTTTCGACTGGTCCGACGTTGAAAAGGCCGAAGGCGTGTACGATTTCGGCTTCCTCGATAAGATCATGGATGAATGGGGGCCTAAAGGCTACGCTTTTTCGCTGCGCGTGTGTACTTTTGAGACGAGCTACCCCGGCTTTACCGCAACACCTGAGTATGTTTTTGAAAAAGGCGCGAAGTGCTACAGGATGCCCGGCCGCGACCTTGTTCAGCCCGATTACGGTGATCCGTATTTTCTGGAACGGCTTGAGATATTCCTGGCCGAGATGGGGAAAAAGTACAATAACGATCCGCGCGTGGATATTATTGACATCGGTACATACGGCACCTGGGGCGAAGGGCATACAGTGGAGGGAGAAGGATATATCTACCCTGTCGACGTTATAAAAAAACATATTGACCTCCACCTTAAATATTTCCCGGACAAATACCTGCTTATGAACGACGACCATATCGTGGGCAGGATATTCCGCGGCGCAGATGAATGCCAGGAGATGCTCGATTACGCATATGAGCGCGGTCTGGGGCTTCAGGACGATTCGATATGCTGCGATTATTATTCTGTTGTGAACGGGTATGATACGATGCGGGCAACGCGTTCGTTCATTAAGCTTGCAGATAACGCTCCGTCATGCATCGAGTTTGCACATTACGGTTACATTCATCCGACGTTCGATGATTATTACAGGAACGGGCTCACGATCGTCGAATGTTTAAAGAATTCGAGGGCAACGTTTGCCGGTTTCCACGGCTATCCGAGAGTTTTTTTGAAGTCCGATAAATGGCTCGCCGAATATTGCGCGAACCGGCTGGGGTACTGGTATTTTGCGGAAAATGCGCTCGTTCCGGAGCTCACGTCGTCCGCTCACAATCACGTCAAAGTCACGTTCAGGAATAAAGGATGGTCAAAAGCATACTACGCTCACAATATCTGTCTCGCCGTTTCGGATGACGCGGGCAATATATTACGCACGATTTCTTCCGATAAACGCGTTGACGGCCTTTCAAATGAAGAGGTTCGCACGTTTGACGTAAATTTCGACCTCCGCGGCATCCCCGGCGGAGAGTATAACGTACTGCTCGGAGTATTCGAAGGAAAAACGCCGATCAAAATTGCCCTTAAAGAAGAGGCCGAAGCCGGCCTGGGGTTCTACAAGATCTGCAGAAGGACCGTACGCGAACTCTAACGCTCGAACTCAGGTCGCATCAGGTCGCATCGGGTCACTTTCAGGTCACTTTCCTTTGACACCTGCGCGCGCAAGTATTATAATTCACGTAAACTGAATAATCTCAGATTACAATATGGAGATGATAAAATGATCAAACATGAAATGACCATCGCCGGGCTCAAAAGAGCGCTTCCGGTGTGCAAGCTTAACGACGATCTGGCTATAGGCGCTTTCGTTATGTTCGGAGACGTCGAGCTCACTGTCGCGTGCGCTTCTGCTCTGCTCGCAAAAGCTCCCGAATTCGATTATCTGGTCGCTCCCGAAGCAAAAGCCATTCCGCTTATCTACGAAATGGCCCGTCAGAAAGGTCTCGACGATTACCTGCTCGTTCGCAAAAACAAAAAAGCGTACATGCAGGGAGTATTCGAAGTTGACGTCACGTCGATAACGACGGCCGGGCGGCAGAAACTCTATATGGATGCCATTGACGCCGCAAAAATGAAGGGAAAGCGCGTGATAATAATCGACGACGTTATATCGACCGGCGCGAGCCTTCAGGCTGTCGAAAAGCTGGTCAACGAAGCAGGCGGCATTATTGTCGCTCGCATGGCTGTCTTAGCCGAAGGCGAAGCGGCGGAGCGCGACGATATTATTTATCTCGAAAAGCTTCCCCTGTTTAATCCGGACGGAACTGTTAAAGAATAATATTTATTAATTATCAAGTGTGCCATGCATTGTGCGGCAGCGCTTCATCAGGGTCGGGAACGCAGCTTTCAAAGCCATCCCGGCCTTCTTTGTTTTCGACCGTATCGTCAGGATCCACCGGCGTGAGATACCTGGCGGCCTGCGTCGAGAACAGCGTGTAATACTCGCCTTTTTTGTTCATAAGCTGGGAATGGTTTCCGGATTCAATGATCCTGCCGTCCTGAAGTACGATTATCGTATCGGCGGTCGTTGCGCTCGACAGACGGTGCGAAACGAATATCGAAGTCTTATCACTTCTCAGTTCGTCAAACTGATTGAATATCTCCTGTTCTGCCATCGGATCGAGCGAGGCCGTGGGTTCGTCTAAGATCAGAACGTCTGATTCAGAATAGAAAGCTCTGGCAATAGCTAATTTCTGCCATTGTCCCCCGGAAAGCTCGATGCCGTTGTCCTCGAAATATCTCATCAGCGGTGTGTCAAACGTGTCGGGCAGTTCGCTGATGAACGCATCCGCGTTGCTGGCCTTCGCAGCCTCAGCGATACGCGAATCGGAAACTTTTGCATTGACCTCGCCGAACGCGATATTGTCCTTAACGGAAACCGCATATTTCCCGTAATCCTGGAACACGATTCCGAACAGATCATAAAGGCTGTTAAGATCATACTCGCGGATATCATGACCGTCGAGATAGATCGTACCTTCGGTTGGATCATAAAGCCGCGTAAGAAGCTTTATCAGAGTAGTCTTACCGGCGCCGTTAAGGCCGACGATGACCACCGTTTCCCCCGCGTGGATGGTCAGATTTATATTATTTATAACGTTTTTGGTGAAGCCCGGATAATGGAATGATACGTTCCTGAATTCGATAGTGTGGCCGATCCCGCGCTCTACTTTCAGCGGATCATCGATGATCGGCGCAACGGTCTTTTTCTCTTCCATAAACGAGATCATATTGTTGATGAACAGCGTGCCCTCGTAGATGTTCGCGGTCGTCGTTATGAGTGTCGCTATACCGGCGGAGATCGAATTCAGCGCACCGGTATACAGCGAATAATAACCGATCTCGTATGTTCCGTTAAATACTCCGCGGGCGATCCATACGAACAGGATACAGTTCACAGCGGTGGAGAGCAGCGTCGCGCCTATATTCCAGAAGCACTCTTCAACGATCAGTCTTTTAAGGCCCTTGAAATAACGCTTGAAAACTTCATTGTAGCGGCCGATAAAATTATCCGCAAGACCGAGCATACGGACTTCTTTCACAAGGTCCTTATTAACGATCACTTCAGAGTAATAGCTCATCTGGCGGCGGTCTTTACTGCGCCTGAATACGTAATTATGATTCTTTTTGCGGTAAACGAAATTGATGATCGTCGAAGGGATCGCTACAAGTATGACGAGCAGCACCGGAAGCGCGCCTACGGCAGACAGCACGATTATGAACGATACGATACTGATCAGCGCGGATGCGATCGAGAACGAGGCATTCAGCACCTGGATAGGCCTGTTCCCCGCCTCACGGTTCGCGTTTTCCATCTTCGCGTAGAATTCGGGGCTGTCGAAGCTGGCGAGGTCAACTTCCTTCGCCTTGTTCATTATTTTCTGTTTTATGTGGTTCGTGACGAGCTCCCCGGATATCCTGATCACGGTGGCGTCAAGGCGGTTCACGACACTGTTTATCAGCAGGTACGCGAACTGGAAAATGAGCAGCGTCATGATTATCTTGAATTCCGTGATCTGTCCGGAATAGCCGGCGGCAAGTTTGTTCAGGATCTCTTTTCCGATAAGTGATCCGACTACAGGCATAACGCCGTTGAACAGCGCCATAAATGCCATCAGGAACAATATTCCCGGGCTCACTTCCCATACCAGCTTAAGTATGTAGAGCATGCGTTTTGAAAACGAACCGACGACCTCTTTAATAAATCGTGGCACGTCTTTTAGATTTTTAGGTTTAGGGACTCTGTACTGGTCGTTTACTTTATTGTCCGGTCCTCCGGGAGGCATAAGCGTTCACCGTCACTTTTCTGTAGTTAGAGTATTTTAAGTGAGTATGATCCTATCGGTTTTCATTAATGAA
>JAFWQX010000070.1 GCA_017508875.1 Clostridia bacterium
AGAGACCGGTCCGGAGGGGCCCAAACGGGGGACAGAGACCGCCGAAACGGGGGACAGAGACGCGTTTCGCACGCGCCCCATATTATGTTACTTATTAAGGGCGCGGCATCGAGCACGAGACGCACAGATGTAATTATTACGCATTTTACCGGATATTTCCGGATTTTTCCGGTTTTTTCCCGGACATTTCCGGCTCCGGTAATAATGCGTAATAATTTGAAACGCGTCTCTGTCCCCCGTTTCGGCGGTCTCTGTCCCCCGTATCGGACCCTCCGGACCGGTCTCTGTCCCCCGTTTCGGCACCGTTTCTCCTGCCCGGGTCTCCCGGATTGACGAAGAAATAAAAATGGTATATACTTTGACCATCAAAAAAAGAAACCGGAGGGGTTTTATGAAATCGTTTAGAAGAGCAGCTCTCATACTGATGGCGCTTGCAATACTTATCACTGCCGGCTGCGCAAAATCGCCTGCCGACCAGTCCGGACCGGGAGACTCCGAATCAACGGAACCGACAGAAGAGCCTTCAAAATACACAACATGGAAAACGGCACGCGAACCGGGGGCCAAAGCTCCGGAACCGTCAAAAACAATAGAGGACTACACGCTCATGGAAGGAACAGCCGAAGAATTCACAGTAGCAAAATATTTCGTAAACAACATGATCGTGCCCAGAGACCGCAGGATCGAAATATGGGGCACCGCACCGGAAACACAAAACGGAAAAGTCGTTGCCGCCGAATTCAAGGGACTGAAAGGCTCGGGAACGATAGAAAACGGAGAATTCTGCTTCTGCCTTAAAGGGACATTGCCGGCCAGCAAAGAAAAAGGGCACAGCATTATTGTCCGCGGCGCCGAAGGCACAGAAGTAGAATACGAAGACGTTATTGTCGGCGACATCTGGATCGTATCCGGACAGAGCAACGCAGACCTGACATTCTTCGGCACCGTTGACCCTTCCAGAAAAGACATACTTGCCCTGTACGGCGACTATCTTGACAACGCCTCCGCAGACGACGACATCCGCATCGTCCAGCAGATCAACTGGAACGTGCTCAACGCCACCGGCGTTAAGCGCATGCAAGAGCCTCAATCCGATTTTATGCGCAACACCAAATGGCAGACAGCGGAGCGCAAACGCGTTTACGGAAACTCTGCGAGCAACAGCTTTTCGATGCTCGGCTACTTCTTCGCAAAAGAATTGTACACACTGAACCCCGACGTACCGATAGGTATGGTAATGGGCGCGTGCGGCGGCGCTCCCCTTTCCCTCCTCGCATCACCCGAAGCCAACGCCGCTTTCCCGAAGACCATCAAAGACCAGAGCCTCACGCTCAACAACTTCACCATCCCGGCCTGCGGCATCTACAACATTTTCATGGCGCCCCTCACCCACGTCGGAATAACCGGAATGATATTCTATCAGGGCGAATCCAACGCACTCTTCTCAAAAGACTACAGCGACGCGCTCAAGATCCTTGTCGAAGACTACAGAGTAAAATTCGGCAGCGACCTGCTCTTCCTCAACGTTCAGTTGACATCATATGGATATCAGAGCGGCGGAGTGAATCTCGACGGAGTATGGAACGCAGTGCCCGATTTGCGCTTCGCACAGTCCGAAGTAAAGATCGACGGCAGCATCAGCAACTACGAAGTGATACCGTCTTATGACGTGGGCTGGAAGGACGGCGACGCTGACGGCGCTCATCCGTATTACAAATTCGAACTCGGTCAGAGAGGCGCGAAAATGGCCGCGTCGCTGCTTTACGGCGTAGGCGATATTCAGGACACAGGTAATCCCGTCCCCTCAAAAGTGATGTATGACGAGAACGAGGTCGTCGTCGTTTACAGCTATGCGGGCGGCGGTCTAAAGACGATTGACGGGGCAAAACTCCAGGGGTTTGAGGTCAAAATCGACGGCAAGTGGCAGAAGGCGGACGCGGTGATCGACGGCAATAAGGTCACTATACAGGTTGCAAACGCCCAGGGCGTGCGTTACGCTCCGGAGCTCCGTTATTTCTCGACCGAATCCGCGAACCTCTGCTCCGGCACGGGCAACATCTCCGTCCCGTTCTGCGCTGAATTCGATTGATAACGAAGGTTCAACTTCTTATCTTTGGCTTATCTTTAGCGAAGCCGAATGAATAGCTAAGAATTTTGTTTATTTGTTGTAGTCGAAGCATTCATTACCTCGTTCGGTCACGCACGAAGCCGGATAGATGGCTAAGAATTTTGTTTGACCGAAATGCGAATTAAAGCAGGAAACGCATGAGACCCAAAATTCGTGCCATCATCCGGTTCGTGCTTTGACCGAAATGTGAACTGATCCCGGTGGGAGTTCGCATGAGACCCAAAATTCGTGCTATCATTCGGTTCGCTGCTGTTGAGCCTTTTTATGTCATTGTTTCGACTCATTGTTTCGAGGCATTCCGCTTTTTAGCGCAAAGAATAATAGCGGTTAAAGCGCCTCCGTCAGGAGCGTTTCTTTCTTTTCTCTAAGTCTTTCTCCGTATACCGGATCATCATTAACAAGCCGGGCAACGTAATTCTGTTCTTCTGTTGTCGCGCTACTTCCATTCTAATTACAAAAAACTACTTCATTTACACGGTAGAACGAATCGCTGTAGAGATTTTGAAGAGTAATTTGATCCTCAAGCTATAGGTTAACTATCTAAAGCAGGTTTCTTCTGACGTATTACGTAAATTGAAGAAATAACAATTATCATTGCTATTAGTGCAGTTCCTGAAATGATGCCAATAATTAATCCCGAATGTGCTTTCCCTTTTGTATTGTTAATTTTATTGGAAATATCTGATTCTTGACTGACCTGCATCGCTTTTATATCAATATTCAAGTAATCAGTGATATCAATAATATTGTCAACACTACTACAGTCGCTCATAATCGATGAAAGTCCAGGAACTTCTGTTTTGTCCCAAATCTCTCCTGGATGACTGGCTTCCCATGATGCTTTTTCATTTAAAAAGTCTTCGCGTTTTTTAGAATACTCTTTTGCAAGATTTATTAGCCCTGTTTCATCTATATAGTAGTCTGTTAAAAAGTTGCCCGTTTCATTATTTGAAATATATCCTACCGATACAAAAACACTGTGCGCAGCATTATCAACATAGAAAAACTCGCCTATTGTATCGGCAACTACATATTTTACATCGTGCGGAGAAATCATATCCTTCTCCTTCAGAACAGCTGCAATTCTTTTGGCATGATCAGCATAACTTGCAGAAGCCGGATAATGATTCCCATTTTCGAACCACATTGGTGAATATTCGGAAGGCGAATATATCATATTATATGCCACTCCGTTCTCAATGTAGAACATTATATTTCCACCAAATTTACCATCAGAAGTAATGGTTTTTGCTGTATAAACATTTCCTACGCCATCTCCGAGCAACCCAGTATGGCTGCGCCACATTGGAATTATGGTAATTTCCCCGGATCGAGCAGTTTCAAGCAAATCTACCTCATACACTGGCGTAATTGATTCTTTCAACACTTTTAACGAACTAACTTCAAGGGCCAGATGTAAATCATATGAATCTTTTTGAATCGTTTCATATATTATATCTAGCTTTTCTCCGTGTTCATACACCATAGATTCTTCTTCCGAGCCCGCGTAACAAGGAGCAAAACTGGCTAACAAAAACACTAGCACACAAAAAACTAAAAATATTTTTTTCATAGTTCCTCCTTTACTGCTTATCAACCCACCGTTTATTTGGTTCTTTTCTTCTTACCCTAATCAGCCAAACAGTTTGCCCGTCTTCATATGATTATAGCACCACCCATTGATCTCGTCAAAAAGCGTCTCCGGGATCTCATATATTTCCGTTGTCCAGCCATACGGTACGGGCAGATGATAACCCATCGAGAGATAACACTTGCCGTTTTCATGGAAGAAATACATTCCAATG
>JAFWQX010000001.1 GCA_017508875.1 Clostridia bacterium
ATCGAAATCGATTTTCTCATTTCAAATAACAGCAAGATGAAATACAAGATGTTTCCTATTGAAGTCAAATCCGGAAAGAATTATACGCTTACATCTCTGACAAGATTTATTGAGAAGTATAAATCGCGAATAGGAGAAGGTTTTATTATCCATCCTCGTAATTTAATGATCAAAGATGGAATTATCTGTATACCGCCATATATGACCATGTGCTTATAAACTATCGATTATAACGAAGGGACAATATCCTTACGAAGTGAAACTCCGGACAAAATGGCCGCAGGCGACCATCTGAAGAATATTGCCCGCGCAGCCGCCCCAGTCGCCGCCCCAGTCGCTGCCGCCGTAATCGTTATCCCAGCCAAAATCGCCGAAGTCCGCGAAGGCAACGAAAGAAAGCGTTGCCAGCACAAGCAGCGCGGGCTCTGCCCATGAAACGTCAGTTTATCGGTACTATCAGATCAAGCGCAGCAGTGAGCTTCCTGTAATCGTCAATGAAAATATGATAAAGCGTTTTCTCCGAGCCGTTGTCAACTTCGATAACAGAGCCGCGGATAGTCACTTTCCACAGCGAACGGTCTGAACACCATATATCAAGCTCGTACGTATAGCCGTCTAAAGCAGACATTCCGGTCTCCGACCTGACAGGCAGCAAAGAACTAAACAGATCCATAAGCGGATCGATCTCAGCTTTCTCCTTCAATGAAGCACGGTTAAACTCCTTGTTATAGAAAATCACTTTTATGTCGATCAGATCGATCGACGGAGAATGGTACGGCAATTCAAGGGGCACAGATCCGATCATGAAATTCACCAGCGCCCTCATATCATCTTCGGTGATCGAGACCATCGCGAAAGTGTTGTCCTCAATGATATCGGTGATCGTTATATTGCCCCTCTTAAAATTATACGCCATCCTGTATCCGTACAGGCGGCTTCCGTCCTGCGGGACAAAATCGAACCAGAACTCGCATTCGTCCTCTCTCCTCGTGCCGTAGTCGAAATAGGACACGCTCTTTCCTTCCAGCAGGTTCCGGACAAACTCGGTTATACGGCCGTTCGTATTGTCCAGCGTCTCTCCGTTTTCGGCGGCAACAGTTTTCAGCACCACTTTCGGCACGGTGTCAATGCGTTCGAACCGGAACGTGCTGCCGCTTCGTGCAATAACAAATGGTGAATCGTTTGTCGTCTCACCGTCTTCGGGCCTTGTCTCGTCTTCAAACGAATCGAAGAAATAGAAATATGACTCATCAGAGAAAGACCTGAGGAGCGTTTTATTGTCTATCAGCCACGTTACGTAACCGTTGGTTTTGAGCTCGCTTACAGATCCGTCCTCATAATAGATCCAGATCGCCACCGACCAGTCATAAGAGTACCCGGAAGGATCCCTTTCTGACGAATCCGTTATTCTAAGTGCGGATATAAGCTGCTTCATACGTTCTATCTGTTCGGCGGAATGCAGCCATTTCTCATTGTGCCGCGAATCCATTACGTGAACTCTCGTGATATTGCCTGCTTTTAACAGCGTGCTGCCATTTGTCTTGAATGCTTCTGCCGTGATGGCAGACATCATCGAATTATATTCTTCATCTGTAAACGCAACGCTTCCGATGCAGGTTTTTTTAGCGGAATCCACGATCCAGAGTTCTTCGGCTGTGGATCCGACGTTGTAATACAGGTCATATCCGGAATCCGAGCCGTAAGGAATAAGGCGCAATTTAAACAATTCCTTATTAACGTAGCTTTTTATTTTTTTGAAAGTATCTGTCTCCTTTTTAGCTTTGCCTTCGAGAGCGTCTTTGACGAACTTTATCAGCTTATTGCCCTCGTTGCTGTTCGCTTTTAAGCCGTCGCTAAGCATCACGGAAACTTCCATGGAAGACTCGTTAACGTGGAGCTTATTGTCCACAAATACGATGCTGAACGTGTCTGACGGTGCTTCGGTATGCCCGGGAGTTGGTGCTTCGGTATTTCCGGGAGTGGGTGCTTCCGTAGGCGCGGGAGTCGGTACGACGTTAAGAGGCAGATCTCTGTACTCGTTCCTGTCAAGGGCAGCCATGATCGACCATTCTACCAACTTGCCCTGCTCTTCGGTAAAAACAAAGCTGGCGTTTTTTGCGTGGTACATTTCGTCACCAACAGGTTCTTCCATTCTTACCAGCATTACGACGGAGAGACCGCCCTCATAATACTGCTTATACTGTCCGCAGCTGATATCCATTTCGATCTTCGTGCCGTCAACTACCGCGCTGTATGACGATCTTTTTTGGTTTACCCAAAGATTTTGGGTAAGTTCTCCAATGTCGGTCAGGCCTAGTTTGGTCAAAACGGTTTCGAGGCTGTCCTCGATTTTTATTCCGAGCGGCGAAGGCGATCCGTTTATGTCTTTTCTTATCATGATCCGGACAACGTTCCGCTGAGGATCCTGCCCGCCTGATGTAAATATGCGGTAGAAGCGGCCTGTAAACCCGTCGCATTCCAGTTCGTATTTGCCGGACTGATCTGCCGGTATTTCCGCCGGATCCCCGCAAAGTTTGAGTATCGATCTGCCCTCGAGATCCATTTTATCGACGTAGGAGAGAAACTCTTTATATGTCATAGGGACACTCAGGCCGATATTGTCCACCTCGTACCAAAACGATTTTAACGGCGCGATCGCCGCGTCACCTGAAATTACCGGCTCAGAAGTGGGAGTGGGAGCGGCAGTGATATCCGGCACATTAGTCGGCACCTGCGTCCCGACCGGTTCCTCCGTCACGTGATCCGTATAGATCGGGGTTTGATCGGCTCCGGTATTCTGCGGCTCATCCGTCGAATTAATGATGGTCGGATCTTTCTTCCTCTGGTTCGCCCTGTGACCTAAAAATATGCCCGTACTTATTCCGGCTACGACGACTACGGCGGCAATTATCCCCGCTATCGCTCCCGTTTTCCGGCTTTGCTTTTCTTCTGACCCTTTTGGGCGTCCCGAACCGGGGGCAATGTCTCCGTCTGCCACATTTATCATTGATTCATTTATATTTCCGATGGCGTCAATTATTTTATCGCTTTTCATTTAGTACCCTTCTTCCTTGAGACGCTCGGCCAGTCTGTCACGCGTGCGCTTCAGCATCATTTTAACTTTGCTCTTTCCGAATCCGAATCTGCGGGCAATGTCTTCCACCGAGTCGAAATACCAATATCTTCTTATAAAGACATTTCTTTCCGCTTCACCTGAGTTTTGCAGGAATTTTGTGATGATGGCGGTCAATTCCGCCGCTTCTATACGGTCGGACACGTCTGCGTCGGAGAAGGTCTTCTCCAGCTCTTCTTCTGGCACAAAATTCACCTTTCCGCCTCTTTTCTGGGCGGTGTTGCTTCTCAGACGGTCTATCGCTTTTTCTCTTGCCAATTTGGCCAGGTAGTATTTAAGGTTTGCGGGCAATCCCTTTGGAATGTTTTCCCAGGCAGCGAGAAATACATCGCTTACGCACTCCTCCGCGTCTGAATTGTCGCTAAGGACGTTGCGGACAACAGCTTCCACGTATTTTCCGTATTTTTCTTTGGCCGCCTGAAGCCCGTTTTCGTCTCTCGCGGCGATCATTCCGTTTATATCTCTGTCTTCCATTGACCTCTCCTTTTATATCCGCCCGTTCCGGATCTCTGGCAGGTGCCGGCCACGCCCGTTTATAATAATATCCGTAAAAACATGCTGACTGGTCACAGTTATTACTATTATATTGCCTCGTTGCCCTTTCGAAAACTCATTTTTACTTATAACCCAAATTTTGTTATCCATCCCCGTAATTTAATGATCAAAGATGGAATTATCTGTATGCCGCCATATATGACCATGTGCTTATAAATTATCTATTATTACGAAGGAACTATTATCTGAATAAACTGCTTTAATAAAAGAACGGGAATTAAGTTGCACTTACATGCTCTGCGCCATCATTTCTCTCCCTTTCCTCTGGATCATAGCGCCAGATAGAAAAGCCCTGTGGCCATCGAGCGATTCTGATCCGGTGAATCCGTTTAACTATTTCACGCGTGATCATTGTCCAGCCGGGCCGATTTTTCAGATAATAGGCACTTTGCTGATCATACCAATAGATCAACGTAACTGGATGCGTCAGAGTCCTTTCCAGCTGCTCTACAAAGGCAAGAAAGGTCTTTGGCAGAAACGAACGAGCCAGAGAAAGAACCGTAAAACGGTCGTAATCAAGCCGGAGAGCATCTCCAATGATAATATTCACTTGCTCGTATTTCGTTGACCATTCAGCAGCGATTCTGCCGACTTCCTCGTTATACTCTATCCCATATATGGGGCAAGGACAGTTTTCTTTGACCAGAAAAGCCAGAACCCGGCCTTTGCCGCAGCCTACATCTATAAAAATATCGTCGGGTTTCAGTTTAACGTGAGAAAAGACGCGCTTAAGTAAGGCGTAGTGCGTAGATTGGGAACCTGTACCGCCAACGCCGTTTTTATCATCACGGGATATGCTTGGTACGTATTTCACAAGACTCTGTCCACAGATACGTTTGTCAATGCGGCCGTCTGCCATATTCAACAAACGGCTGCATACCGCATTGTCTATTTTTGGGATGAACTTTTTCATACAAGGCCCCGATTCTGCGCAGTACCGCCCGCGCTTTTTCACATTCCTGCCTCCGCATTTTTCCCGAGGACGTAGTATATTGCTATTATTTTAGCCGCTGAAGGCCGAAGACGCAAGCGCTTTTGTCCCTGGGCTCTTTTCATGTTTCCGCGAAAAGTTTTATAAAAAGTGGAGGAAGCTCCGGCTTTGGCTTGCCGGCCGCAAGGTTTATCATGGTGGCAATTCCTCAAATATTTTAAAGCCTGTTTTCTGCGGCGCTGTCTCTCAAGTCGGTCGCGGTCAATTTTGGCACACAAATCGGTTTTTTCGAGGTTTGTGTGCCAGCCGGGCGCCGTCTCTCAAGTCGGTGGCGGTCAATTTTGGCACACAAATCGGTTTTTTCGAGGTTTGTGTGCCAGGCGGGCGCCGTCTCTCGCTCGGGCGAAGGTCAATTTTGGCACACAATTCGGTAAATTCGGGTTTTGTGTGCCAGGCGGGCTCTGCCTCCGGAAATTTTAGAAGGAAAAAATGAGAAATTTTTGGCACACAAATTGCCCAAATTGGAGATCGTGTGCCATTCATCATCCATCCCTTCCAAAAAATGAAAAATTTTTGGCACACAAATTGCCCAAATTGAAGATCGTGTGCCACGCCTCCTCTATCCTCCCAAAAAAATGA
>JAFWQX010000071.1 GCA_017508875.1 Clostridia bacterium
GGATCGTTCTTTTTCAGCCAGTAAAGCAGCGAGGGTGGCTGGCATGCCAGTGTCGTCTGCATATTCAGCTTAGCCGCTTTCTGACCGATGCCGCACTCATACCAGCCGTTAACTATGTCCGCGGCGCGCGAGTCTGTCGAAGCGATTGCAGGAAGAGCTTCCCCGCCGTCATCGTGGATCAGATAAAGGCCCTTGCCGTGACCGGTGGTACCCACCGCAATAATTGACTCCGCAGTGCCTTCAGGCGCCTTACCGATAGCCTCGCGTATGACTTCGAACGTAAGCTTTCGTATATCCTCCGGGCGGCGCTCATAGAAGCCGGCTGCGGGAGAGAACACGGGAGTCGAACAGGAGGCGCGCGAGATCATTGACCCTTTCGCGTCGAAAATGCACGCCTTAATGTTCGTGCCGCCTATATCTATTCCAAGAAACAGTTTCTCAGCGTTCATTTTACCGTCCTCCGGTTTACTGCGCCTCCGGGGCCGGATAATGCTTCAGCATAACGAGCGGCTCGTACTTGCTGAGGTTTGTGATGACCACGCCCTTCGACGCGGCGCCGAAGCCGACGAAGAATTCATCCTCGCTCTTTTGACCGAAGCGCAGCATTGAAGGCGTAGAGCACTTGTGACCGCCGATCGTGCCGTAGCCCTGGGTCAATATGCAGCCGTACGCCGTATCGTCGGTGATCACGCAGCTGCGCCCGGGTTTGACCGTAAGTTCTTTGGCGGCAATATACGCGTTCCCGTACGCGACCTGTTTTTCGGTATAATCATCATTATCCGTCAGAAGCACCGGGGGCCTGAAATACGTTTTGCGGTAGTCAGGGTCAACGTTTGCTTCCCAGTCCATCATTCCGATCACGTAGTCCGGATCGCCTTTATGCTCTTCAGGTACGTTCTCGTAGAGGAAATCGTCTCCGTATATCTCGTTATCGGTGATGTTTTCAAATACTGCGTTCACGTCGGAGTTCCACTGCGGCTCGTACGTAAGATATGAGCCGGGCGCGTGAACTACTCCCGGCGGCGTATACCATCCGGTGCCCAGTTCGATGCGGTACGCTCTGGAGAGCTCGGTTATTTTCGTATCGCGGCCGGTAAAGTCCGCAAGCCTCTCCCGCACTTCCTCCTTCGTGGTGTCCGGCGTGAATCCGAAATACGTGTGAGGGAACGTTCCGGGATAATTGTTGTACTGCGGAGGGTAATAGTACGCCTCAGGCTTCCCCAGCTTTCCAACCTTCGCCGCGTCTTCAAATTTCAGATGCATATGATGGAAAAGCGGCCCCTCGTAATCAAAAAATTTGGAGTACATCGGCCAAGTGCCGTGCTTCTTGAAGCAGCCTTCGCCTATAAGCTCCGGTCCAAGTTCCGCGACAAAATCTTTCAGCGATATTTTATTTTCGCTGCCCATGTCAACGTAGCTCATACCCTCGTCAGGAGCGGCTTCCGGCCCGTTCATCGCGGCAATGACCGAAGAAAACCATCTTTCCTTTATAGAGCCTCTTCCGGTACCCAGCGCGTAGTAATCATCCGGATGCAGCCTGAGCCTGTGGCCCGCGGCGCCGAATCTTCTGGGTACGAATACGGGTATCAGCGGCAGTATCCCGCCGTTTTTATCAAAGAAGTTCCTGATAGTGCTGCTTTTTTTGAGAATATTCATTTAAAACACCGTCCGTAGCATAAAATATTGCCTGCCGCGGGCAATGCAATTCATCCGTTCACCGGTTTTTCTGTCCGGCCGCAGCCGCCCGCGATCGTCATGTAAATTATATTGCCCCGGTGCGGTCAATTAAATAGCATAATTGCACATCATTATGGAGAAACTGAATAATCGTAATGTCCAATAATTTGTTAAATTCGGGGAATGATAATGTTCAAAAATTTGTTAAAATACACTTGACGTCATGTTCGATTTTTTGTACGATTTGTTCGAAAAAGTCTTTATTTTCTAAGGCCCGGAGGTATTGCTATGTATATTCACAGAAAAGCATATAAAAAACTGCCGGGGAAAAAATCATCCCGTTAGAAGTGAAGAGCGGATCAGTTAAAAATCACTCGTCGCTGGATTATTATTGCTCCAAGTATTATAAACAAGTTGGAAGAGGAGTTATACTTACTAAAGGTGATCTGAGAATCACTGAAAAGTATGACTTTATCCCTCTTCCTATGGCGTGGTGCTTACTCGATCAATAATTATCATCTACCGCTTTATTTCTTCTTTTTCCTCACGATCACCGCGGCGGCTATACCTCCCGCGATGAGTAAGGCGGCTCCGGCAATGATCCACGGAAGGGCTTTTAGTAAAGCGATCTTCCCGTCTGATCTGTCGCGATTATTGTGGGGAGTATCGTCCTTGTCCCCGCCTTCGCCGTCTTCGTCGTCAATATCCAGATAA
The DNA here is from genome assembly GCA_017508875.1 of Clostridia bacterium. Taxonomy (GTDB): domain Bacteria; phylum Bacillota; class Clostridia; order UBA1212; family UBA1255; genus UBA1255. The sequence continues at coordinate 2,392 of JAFWQX010000071.1, forward strand.
TCTTCCGCTTTGTATTCTTTCGGAAGCTCGCCAGCGTCAAGCCATTCGAATTTCGGAGCGCCGCCGTCAACAAGTTTCCCGCCGTTTACAGTCCATTTGCGCTGCGAGAACACCGTGCGTCCGTCTAAAACGTAATACGCCTGCACGGTCAGTTCGCTTCCCTGCGCGCAATACTTTTTGAACGCCGGAACGGACAGCGTGAAGGACTCGGTCGCGGTGCCGCTGTTATCCGGAGCGAAAGCCGCGACGCTCATTGTCCGCCGCTCCGCCCACAGTACGGTGCCGTCAGCAGCGCGCACAACGAGCGTAACGGGAAGCTCTGTCACGTCTTTTCCGGTATCATTGACCAGCACGACCGGAACGGTAATATTGTCCCCTGCCGCACGCTTTTCGGTATACGTGTTTATCACGATGCCCAGGGGCGCGTTTGTATTTTCCATCAGATACTTGAAATACGGGTGGATCGAGAGTGTGCCTGCACGGGACACGTCAGGTTCGAGCACGTCGGAGGTTACGCCGAGAGCCGAAGGTGTTGAAGATCCGAGCCCGCAGAAAAACAGCAGCCCGGAATATGATCTGCCTGCACGGAACGCTTCGAGCTGCGCTGACATCAGTTCGCAATAGTACGAAAGGCGCTTTTCGTTTGAAACGCCGGGAAGTGCGTTGTTCCACCTGTCTTCTGTGGCGCTCATCGGTCTGCCTTCGCGATTGATCCAGTATTCGCCGTGTTCGTTCAGAATGAACGCGTGCCCTTCATAATCCGATTCCTTCCAGCCGAGATCGATCGTCGTAACGCGCGGTCTTAACGTCGTCATTTCCCCGATGCCGGATATACCCTTCGAGCCGAGAATATAAGGGTGGCACTCGATCGGGTCGAGCTCTCCCACCGGCGCTCTCCAGCCGTTGTCCCACGGACGCTTCTGAAGGTCGTACTCCCTGCCGTTCTTTATTATCTTATCCGTCAGATTATACGTTGCCTCGTTCTGCGCATCAAATACGATAAGCGAAGGATGGTATCCGCGGTCGTCGATCCACGTCCTGATCTCGGGCATGATCGTTTTTTCGCTGTCATCGCCTGCGTTGCCCCAGATCGGGTATTCGTCGAATATCATCATACCGACTTCATCCGCGATATCGAACCATTTGCTGTTTGCGTGGCCGAGATGCGTTCTGAAGCACGTCCAGTTTATGCTGCGGTATTCTTTATAAAGCTTGCGGATCCACGCTTCGTCCCACGGCGTCGTTCCGCACAGAGGATCGTCGAAATACCTCTCGATCGCCACGTTCGTACCGAATAAATACCGTCTTTCGCCGTTCAGCAGCGCGCTGCCGGTACCCGGTTCAAAGCTGAACGTGCGCATACCGAAACGGATCGAGTAAGTGTCTCCCGAAGTTTCGATATCGAGCCTGTAAAGGAACGGGTTTTCGGGCGTCCAGCACCTGCTTCTGTCCCAGTTCGAGAGCGCGATATCCTCCGCCGTGAACTCCGCCGTTTCGCCCGGTTCCGCACTCACTCCGCTCACAGTAAATTCTCCGACCTTTACCGGATCCGCATCCGCTTTTCCGTCCGTAAATCTGCCGAGCTCGTACACCGTAAACTTCACGTCGGTGACAATATTTTCCGCGCGCCTGTTCCTTATCCGCACCTTCGCCGTAAGTTTTCCGGCGTCAATATCCGGCGCGACCTGCACCGCTTCGACTTCCGGTCCCGCGTTGAAGATCAGGTCAACGCAGTCGGTTATTCCCGGTTCGTCTCCTGTGGATTCTCCGTCATACAGCACGTGCGCGGGCGTAGTCGGATTATTGAACTGGTTACCGAAGCTTCCGAGCATTATCACAAGCCAGTTGCTGCCTTTGTGAAGCATTCCGGTAAGATCGGTCACTGAAGAGGAATAGTTGTATTCATAACTGCCTGCAAACTTCCCGTTGACAAAGATATACCGGCCGTACATCGCGCTTCCGATCCTGAGCAGCACCTGCCCGGATGGCTCTTCATCCAGAACGAGCTCGCGGCGCAGACACATCATTGCGCTGCTGTAGGATCCCAGCGGGTATGCGGCGTCTCCCCACAGCCCCGGGACCGGTACCGAATTTGCGAAAAACAGTTCCGGAACGCTTTCGGGCACGTTCCACTCCATACATGGCGCGGCGTCAACGCTCCACGTTCCGTCGAGATTTACCGTCAGTCTCCCGCTGCCGGAGGGCAATTTTCCGATATTTACCGCAGGGCTTTCGGGTGCGTATGCAGGTTTTATATATGCGATCTTCAGCTCTCCGCTTTCGCACGTGATCGTCAATTTGTCTCCGTTCTTAAATGCCGGCAGCCTCATTCCGGCTTCCGCGTATGAACGAAGCGCGGTCGCACCAAGCTCAAACCGGTCAGAATCGACGCAGGCATTGTCCCCGTCCCCCGCTGAAACGGTGACGTTTAAAACCGCGCCGGAAGCAGAAGAATAACTGACAGAAAGGACGTTGAATTGACCCCCGCCAGGTACGTTCATCGTAAACGACGAGCCCGCAGTAAGCGTCAATGCCTTTCCGTACGGAGCCATTATATCTTCTTCTGCCTGGTCCGAAAGGCTGTCCGCATTAAGCGTTCCTTCGGGCGCCTTCGCTCCGGCGTTCGCGTTTTCAAAAGTAAAATACAGGTAGTCGAGGTTAACGTCAACGCTCGGCCGCAGCATTATGTCGGAGCCTTCCGGTATGTACGCGGATGGCGAAACTGCGATATATGAAGAGTTCATTTCCCAGGAGTTTGAGGTGGAAAAGTCGATCGTACAAAGCGGGGTGAATTCTTCCGAGTCCGGGTAGCGTATGAGCGCCTGGATCGTGCTTGTATTGGGGGAAGCGTACGCGATATGGATTATATTGGCTTCGGGAGCATCTTTGAACAGAAAATATTTGCCGCCGGTGCTGCCCGCTACCGTTCCGCCCGAGGCATTTTTATCTTTAACCTTAGTCCCGCCCGTCTTGCGGCCGCCTATTTTAGTATAGACTTCGGCGTTTTCGCATTCGCGCCTGTTTTCAGGGCCAAGGCCTTTGCGGTCTGCGGCAATGACTGTGCGGTCCTGGTTTTTTATGAAAATGCAAAACGCCGCCGCACCTCCCAGCAAGGTAAGTGCGACGACGATAGCTACAGTTCTGAATACAGAATATTTATGCATATTACACCTTTTTATCCGGCAAATCCGGCTATTGAACTGCTGTCGAGCTGCTCGAATCCTTTGAAGAACGGTACGAGCTTCTTCGCGATAGCCAGATTTCCGCCGGCAACGTCGGACTCGATGTTGAGCGGCAGAAGCGGATCATGGAGCGACAGCCTCAGCAGGAACCAGCCGCGCTCGTCGGGATTCTCACAGCGCACGCGCAGACCTTCATAATTCACGGCTTCAGGAGTCCAGCCATCCTGCGTTTTAACGTACTCGCCCAGCGCGTTGATGACGCCTTGACCGTACGTCTTGAAATCTTCAGCGGCAATATTCAGTCTGAATTCGACCGCTTCGGCAGGCTCCTCAAGCTTATCGATCAGTTCGTCGATATGGCGCCCTTCTTTGCGCATAAGTGCGAGCTGGATGAGCAGTTTCGCAATCAGGTACGCGCCGTCGTCGAGGAAGTAGATCTCCTTAAGGGCGCCGTGGCCGGACGTTTCGATCGCGACAGGCGTGTAGATGCCCTCGTTATTGAGGCGGATCGCTTCGTTGATAACGTTCTTATATCCCCTCTTGAAGCGGTGATGCACGCCGCCCAGATCCTGCTCGATGAACTTTTTAAGGCCGGAAGACGTGATCGAATCGGTAACGATCGTTGCCCCCGGATGTTCGGCGATGGCAATGGCGGAGATCATAGCGATGATGCGGTTGCGGTTGATCTCCTTGCCGTGGCGGTCAACGGCTCCGGCGCGGTCAACGTCGGTGTCGAAGATGATTCCGAAGTCAGCGTGATTGTCCAGCACAGCCTTCTGGATCGAATCCATTGCCGCCTTATCCTCCGGGTTCGGAATATGGTTCGGGAACGTGCCGTCAGGCTCCAGGAACTGGCTGCCGGTCGTATCCGCGCCGAGCGGCTTCAGCACTTTTTCAGCATAAAAACCGCCTGCGCCGTTGCCCGCATCGACTATGATATGCGTGCCTTCGAGCGGTCTGAGCGCCCCTGTCGCCTTGCGTATCTTGCTTACGAGCCCCGCCGCGTAAATCGTTATAAAGTCAACTTTGACCTCTCTGCCTGTCGCAACGTTCGCTGCCGGTCTGAGTCCGTCTTCGATCTCATCGGCGATAGCGAGCACCGCTGTGATGTCTGCTTTTTCAAGGCCTCCGTCCTTTGTGAAGAATTTCAGGCCGTTGCGGTTAAAAGGCAGATGGCTCGCCGTGAGCATGATCGAACCGTCGTACATGTAGCCGTCGGTCACTGTCGTCATAAACATTGCGGGAGTCGAAGCCAGGCCGCAATTAACGACGTTTACACCTTCCGCCAGCATGGCGTCAATAACGCTTGCGCGCAGCGCCGGACCGGATATACGTGAATCGTTGCCGACCGCGACGGTCAGTTCCGTCTTCCCCGTCTTCTCACGCAGCCACAGCACAAATGCGCGGGCAATTATTCCCGCCGCTTCTGCCGTCAGGTTTACGTGCTGCCCTTCGATGCCTTCCAGCGCAACTCCGCGGATATCGCTGCCGTTCTGAAGTTTCTTCCACTTATCTTTCATAAAAAAGCCTCCACAATATTTATAATATTTAAAACATTAACTCGTTACTCGTTCCTGGTTGCCACTTGCAACTTAACTATGCGTCGCTTTCTTTCCCCTGCGCTTCGACTTCTTTCATTTTCGCAAAGAACGGCCTCAGGTACATAAACGTGCCAAACCCGCCGATAACAAGGCCGAAGACCAGATACATAAGATACTCAAGCAAAATTGACGGCGTCTCGAACATTGTCAGCATCCCGAAAGCGAATGCCTGCACGAACGTAGGCATCCTGTCGTAATTCCCCGCCTTGTACCCTTCTCTGAAAGCTAAAAGCACGTCAAACGTCATAGAGACGAGCGTGGCAATAATAAGCACTATCACTGCTGCTATCAGTGCGAGCACAACGCCGCGCTTGGAAAACTTGTGCCCGAAAAACACGTAGCCGTTGACCGCAAGTATGGCCGTGATCAGTCCTGCGATCGGGGCAATAAATCCTATCCGCCACAGTATGACCCACAGCACTCCGCCGGCAAGGCCGAACAAAAACGCCCCGAGAATGCCCTGAAATACCTTCTCCTGTGCATTCCGGTTTTCCTCAAAATCGATTTTAGAAATACCGAACTTCCTTTTCCCCATAAAAAAACCCTTATTACCAATTTACCATTACTCTAGGTCTTTTGTGACTTCATTTTTCTCGCCAGCGAAGCCGAGTGAATTCGTGTCATCACTCGGTTCGCTGCAATTTGTTCAGCAGTTATTTATCACATCCGCGATCCTTCCGATCTCCGCCTCGTCCCATTCAGGACTGATCATCACGTACGCGGTGCGCGAAAGAAGATCGAGCGTTCTCGGACACATATCGGCAGAATAATTATGCTGAAGTCCCTTGTTCGCCTCCATCAGGAACGGATCCATCGCCGGATGCAGCGCGCCGCGCTTTTCCATGATCTGCGTCCAGTTCGTATAAATATGCTTGCCCGTATCGATAGGAACGGTTGTCCCGACGCCTTTTTCCGCCGCCTTTTGCTGAAACGCCCTGCACTCCTCCGCGGTGTCAAACCGGAGAGGAAGAGTAGTCCCGCAATCGCCGTCAATGTCGTGCGACGGTGCTTTGCGAAGTTTTCCTCCCGTACCGCCTTCCGCACACGTGAGTTTCGTGAGCAGCGTCCTGTTCCTGCGAAGGTCGGCAAGTATTCCGGGCATACGTTTTAACTGCTCGCGCAGTATAGCTCCCGTCAGGTCTGAAACGCGGAATTCGGTGCCTCCGAAAAGCGGCTGTTCGATGCCCGAAAGCTGGTCTCCGAAGAAGGCCACGGCGCTCGCGTCGTGATATATCAGCGCGCGTTCGTAGATCGTGCGGTCCCCCGTCACCATCGCGCCGCCTTCACCGGACGTGATCACTTTAAAATAGTTGAAAGAGTACGCGCCCGCATCTCCGATCGTGCCGAGATATCTGCCGTGGTACGTGCCTCCGTCTGCCTGGCACGCGTCCTCGATGATCTTAAATCCGTGCTTTTTAGCGAGGGCCGTGAGTGCGTCAAGGTCCGCCGGGAAGCCCTGGATATACACCGGCATTACCGCCTTCGTGTGCGGCGACAGCTTCTTCTCTACGTCGGCGACGTCGATCGTGAGCGTGTCATCAACTTCGGCTATTACCGGAATCGCGCCTGCCGCAGTGACGGCGAGTGCGGAGGCAATATAAGTGTACCCCGGTACGATGACCTCGTCGCCTGGGCCGATGCCCATTCCGATGAGAGCGGAGGTCAATGCCGCAAACCCGGAAGTCATTGTCAGCGCGTATTTTGCACCGGTAAGCTTTTTCCACTCTTCCTCGAAATTATGTACTTCCTGACCCGCGCTGTTGATCTTGAAAAAGTCGCGGCTGAGTATTGCCCGGCCTACGGCGTCGATCTCTTCCTGTCCTATTCTGTACATATTCGTCCCTCCTTATTCGCTCATCAATGCGAGCGTGCGGTCAATAAGTATCTGATCTGCGTTGTCCACCAGCGGATGTGCCGAACTGAATCTGAAGCATGCCACTTCGTACCCGCCCCGGACCAGCTGGTCTTCAGTAGGCAGATACGCGCTGTAGCCGTTGGCGTTGGACAGCGTCAATGTATGTCTGATCGGTGAGTACGCCCTGAGCCTGAGGGCGATCTCTGAGAAAATTTCAAAGGGGAATGGCACGAAAACCACGTCTCCGAGAGAAATAAGCGTCTGGTTCAAGCTGAATTCCGGCTCGTAGGGCGGACAACCGGCTTCATATTCTTCCAGCGACTCCCGGTAATAAGCGTACTCCAGGCGGCTGATGTTGACCAGCTTCTCCGGCTCTTCATAGGTGGCCAGTTTCTGCCTAAGTTCGGCTTCCGGCAGGAGAGGCTTTCTGGGCACTCCCACCACGCCCTCGAACAATTTAAGTTCTCCGGCTTTGTACACTCCCGCGTTCCGGTATGCTTTCACGGCATCGTTGGCGGCAATTCCTCCCAGTTCTTCCACATGCTTTATATTTCCTACGGTCTGGCCGTTGGTCAATCTCGGTCCCGCGTCTCCTACGGCGCCGTTCCAGAATGCGCTGAGGGTCCCGGTCTCCGCGGCCAAACGGTCTGTCATAATGCCGGGCCAATCCCGGGAAATTTCCCGGTTATTGCCCGCCGCCGTACCATGGCAGCTGTAATGGATCATATTTATGATGCCTTTTTTAGTTTCGCTGTTGCGTATGGCGATCACGGTCATCTCCGGGTCGAAACAGCCCCATGGATTTTGCCCGAGCGCGATGAAACCGTTGGGAAATTGTTGACGGCGGTTGATCCCCACTTTCGATTCGGTGGTGCCTATCGCCAGTTCGGCAGGCTGCAGATCCTCCAGCGCCCTTTTGCAGGCCCGGCAGACTCTCGGGAACAGAATATTGTCAACGTATTCCCGGTCAATATCTCCCCAGCCTTCAATTCCTGATACGTTCGGTGCAGAGTGTGTGTGGGTGGCGGCGATCACGACTCTCGTGGCGGGCAATCCGTTTTCTTTTCCTATGCGTTCGCGCAGTTCGTCGCACAGTGCGGTCCCGAAGTCGCCAACGGATATGGTCACCAGCAGCGCCTTTGTATCGCCCTGAGCGAATGCGGCGCAGGCAGCTTCCAGCCCGTCGTGGATCGACGTGCTGACCGAGTCCGGCACATAGCCGTATAACAGCGTCCCGATCTTGGGCGTTATATCTTCCTTTGCGGCGCCAGCCAGAAAAATATCGTGGTTTCCTGATCTCATTGGCAATCATCCGCCTCCCGAGGTGTATTTTACCACACTGGAGACGCAGGGACAAGTTGGAAGTGGAAAGTGACAAGTGGCAAGTGGCAAGTGTTGCGAACCGAGTGATGGTACGAATTTCGGGTCTCATGCGATCCCTGCAGTGACTCGCATTTCGGTCAAACGAAATTCTTAACCATTCACTCGGCTTCGCAAGGCAGAAAATAAGGTTTGCATAGTCTGCCGTACGTTATAGTGGAAAGTGGCTAGTTGCAAGTGGATAGTTATTTTTTGCTTTTTGATGTGCGTATGATCGAATATAACATTTTTTCAATTTCGATACATTCTTCAAATAAAGGCTGCGTTATGCTGTTTGACAGTATTTCAGCGGCTTCAAGCAAGCGGATCCAATATTTTGATTCCGCAGCTTCCTTGAGCGCGATATTCATTTTTGCTATGAAATCAGCTTTGCTCTGTGCTTGCTGAGCTTCTGAAATATTTGCCCCTATACTGGTGCCAGAGCGGAGCAATTGATTTGATAAGACAAACTCCCTTTTCGCGTCAGCCAGATAACGGCATAGTTTTACTATACTTACAGCAAAATCGAAGCTTTTGTTTTCAACCGAATTATCCATAATCAAACCTTCTTTCAAATATTCTAAACAATCAAAAAAAGCAAGCAGCAATTTTTAAATTGCCACTTGCTGCTTACTAATTTTCGTCTGCTACCTTTAACTTACAACTTGTAACTTATCACTTGCCACTTCCAACTTGCAACTTACAACTTGTCACTTGTCACTTGCCACTTATCACTTGCCACTTGCCACTTCCAACTTGCCACTTGCCACTTGCCACTTATCACTTTCCACTTGCCACTTGCCACTTCCCACTTGCCATTCTCCATTGATTTAAGGCTCATTTGACTACCTTATTTTTCGCCAGCGAAGCCGAGTGAATGGCTAAGAATTTTGTTTGACCGAAATGCGAACCGATTCCGGGGTTCGCATGAGACCCAAAATTCGTGCCA
>JAFWQX010000011.1 GCA_017508875.1 Clostridia bacterium
CGAGCTCCGCCCGAAAAGACATACCAAATTCTGAATATCAAGCTTTTGGTATGTCTCGGGCTCTGTCTCCTGCCTGAAAATGAGCGAGCTCCGCCCGAAAAGACATACCAAATTCTGAATATCAAGCTTTTGGTATGTCTCAGGCTCTGTCTCTGGCCTGAAAATGGGCGAGCTCCGCCCGAAAAGACATACCAAATTCTGAATATCAAGCTTTTGGTATGTCTCGGGCTCTGTCTCCGGCCTGAAAATGAACGAGCGGCGCCCGTAAAAACATACCAATTTTCGAACGGATGTTATTTGGTATGTCCCGGACTTCGCTTCAGGCTCGAAAATGAAAATAAGTACCCTGAGTGAAAATTCCACAGATTTATGCTCAACGTCTTATTCCTCTATAATCAACGCCTTCTCCCGTTAAGAACAGAGTCAAGATCAGGATGTCCAAGAGCGTTCAGAATCATTATTTCAGTAGCTTTGATATCAATAGTATCTTCAGAACTCTCCATTGTCACAAGCAGCCTGGTGCCCAGACAAAAGCCGGACCGATTGTATTCATTAACTTTCCTTATTGCCCGCGCTAAATAAATGGGATCACTGAGCATACCTAGGTGTTCAAGATAGATTTCACGACGATTCCTGACATCTAAAATCGTAAAATCCGGATAGACCACTTCGCCCTTTAATTTTAGTGCTTTTTCGTATTTATAAGGAATCGAATGTTTATAAAGAATGTTGGCAATGATATATTCCGATTTTGAGCGAACAACTTCGCCCCGGTCCGTCTTTAGCGAATCGGAGTTAAACGACTTATTTAGTGCAACGAAAGGCGCGTTTTCCCAGTTGTGGCGAAAGATATCATCGGTTTCAACTTCCGGGTCAACAATTGCCATCCTCTCTTCATTTAAATTGTCGTATACGTCCTCCGCTAAAACATTCGGCATCTTTTCCAGATAAGAATCTATCGCCTCTAACTCCGCTGCGATCGATCGCCGCAGTCTGTCAATGTAATTTTTCTGCATAAGGTCGTGTATAAGTTTCAGGTTTTCTTTTTTTATATATTTTTTAGTCCGGTCAACACAGTTTCCCTTATTTTTATAATAATATTGCGTATGTCCTTTCCTGCGGGCAATAATTATCGCGCCATCCGGCAAACAGGAAGCTTTTAAGTTTATTTTAGAAAGAAGCTTTAAAAGAAATGCCTTCCTTTTTTTGACCTTTATTTGGATTTCATTCATTCAATATCTTTTCCTTTCCTTCTATATTTTCGTTTATTTCGGACACATCAAATTAGATTTTGCCATCAGCAATAAAACGATGGCAAGTTTTTCGTTCCGTGATCAACCATACCATGAAGCCAATGAGTTTGCAATTAATTTTCCGTTTTCCTGATATTTCCCGTTTTTTCCCGTTATTACCAAATATTTCCAAATTGTTTTCTTTTTCTTATTTGCCTTTTTTGTATTATTGTGGCTCCGTCTCTAGCATGAAATTGAGCGAGCGGTGCCCGAAAAAACATACCATTTTTCAAATAGATGGTATTTGGTATGTCTCGGGCTCCGTCTCCAGCATGAAATTGAGCGAGCGGTGCCCGAAAAAACATACCATTTTTCAAATAGATGGTATTTGGTATGTCTCGGGCTCCGCTTCCAGCCTTAAAATGAGCGAGCGGTGCCCGAAAAAACATACCATTTTTCAAATAGATGGTATTTGGTATGTCTCGGGCTCCGCTTCCAGCCTTAAAATGAGCGAGCGATGCCCGAAAAAACATACCATTTTTCAAATAGATGGTATTTGGTATGTCTCGGGCTCCGCTTCCAGCCTTAAAATGAGCGAGCGGTGCCCGAAAAAACATACCATTTTTCAAATAGATTGTATTTGGTAGGTCCAGAGCTCCGTCTCAAGCCTTAAAATGAGCGAGCGGTGCTCTGAAAGACATAGCATTGGACTAATTCGATTTCCGGCTAACGTCAACGACGTTCTCGATACGCCTTATCCGCTTCACCAGCTTCTCGAGCTCCTCGCGCGACGTGATCTCGACGGTAAGATCCACCAGCTCGTAATTGTCCCTCGTCTTGCGCGCATTGATCGCCTGCATCGAAAGATTGCAATCAGCGACCGTCTTCACGATATCCATAAACAGCGACTGGCTGTCGACCGCCTTGACCCCGATCTGGACAACATACGAGCTGCGGCTCTTATCAGCCCAGCGCACGTCGATCATGCGATTATCCCCTTCGGACAACGACACGATATTCGGGCAGTCAGTTCTGTGTACCGAAACGCCTCTGCCGCGCGTAACGTACCCTACGATCGAATCGCCGGGCACCGGATTGCAGCAGCGCGAAAGACGCACGAGGCAGTTATCGAGGCCCTTGACAATGACACCGCCGTTGTTCGCCGCGTAGTTCTCCGCCTGCCTCTCCTGCTCGCTGTCGCGCTTCGCCGCCTCGGCTTTCTTCTGCAGCGCCGCTTCGTCTTCCTTCTCGTTCTGCTCCTTCTGGTACTCACTGTACAGGCTTCCCACGAACTTCTGCGCAGAAACGTCGCCGAAACCGATGACGTTGTACATATCGTCCATCGAAGAGAAATGATGGCGCTGAAGGTGCGGCTGGATCCATTCGTCGCGCATAAGCTGCGTATTCGAACAGCCGAGCCTGCGGATCTCGCGCTCTACGGCGTCCTTCCCGCGCTCGATATTTTCATCGCGGCGCTCTTTCTTAAACCACTGCTTGATCTTGCTCTTCGCTTCGGAACTTTTAACTATATTCAGCCAGTCGCGCGAAGGGCCGCGCCCGGGAGCGGCGGAGGTGATGATCTCAACGAAATCACCCGTCTTAAGCTTATAGTTAAGCGGCTTGATCTCGCCGTTGACCTTCGCGCCCGTCATGCGGTTTCCGATTGCGCTGTGAATCGAATACGCAAAATCGATAGGCGTGGAACCGGTCGGAAAAACCTTGACCTCGCCTTTGGGCGTAAACACGAACACCTCGTCGGTGAACAGGTCCATCTTAAACGTTTCGGCGAACTCGCTCGCGTCGTCAATATCCTTCTGATTATCCAGAAGATTCCTTACCCACTCGAGCTTCAGGTCGATATCCGTCGCCTTATAGTCCATATCCTCCTTATACTTCCAGTGCGCGGCAATTCCGTTTTCCGCCACTCTGTGCATCTCCCACGTCCTTATCTGCGCCTCGAACGGTCTCCCCTTCGGGCCGATCAGAGTCGTGTGGAGCGACTGGTACATATTAGGTTTAGGCATGGCAATGTAATCTTTAAAACGCCCCGGAATAGGCTTGTAGAGCTCGTGGATGATACCCAGGACCGTATAGCACTCCTGCACCGTATTCACGATCACGCGTATCGCCAGCAGGTCGTATATCTGCTCGAGCGTCTTATTCTGTTTTATCATCTTGCGGTGGATGCTGTAGAGGTGCTTCGGCCTGCCGTCCAGCTTCGCGGTGATCCCAGCTTCCTCCAGCTTCACTTTAAGTTCCGCCAGCACGTCGCTGATATATTTCTCCTGCTCTTCGCGCTTCTGATTGATCTGCCTCTCGAGACTGTTATACGCCTCGGGCTCAAGATATTTGAAGCACAGGTCCTCAAGTTCCCACTTGATCTTCGTCATACCGAGCCGGTGAGCGAGCGGCGTGTAGATCTCGAGCGTTTCGCGTGCTTTAGTGATCTGCGAATCCGTGTTCACGTACTGAAGCGTACGCATATTGTGCAGCCGGTCGACCAGTTTGATAACTATTACGCGTATGTCCGACGCCATCGAAAGGAACATTTTGCGCAGGTTTTCGGCCTGCAGTTCCTCCTTTGTGGTCATCGGTATATGTTTCAATTTCGTGACGCCGTCGACAAGGTACGCTATGTCCGATCCGAACTGTTCGGCGATCGTGTCCAGCGTTACGTCCGTATCCTCCACCGTGTCGTGCAGCATGCCGGCAATGACGGTCGCGAGGTCCATATCCATGTCGGCCAGCATCGTTGCCACCGCTACGGGATGGACAACGAACGGTTCTCCCGATTTGCGTTTCTGCCCGTTATGTGCAGATTGAGCCAGAGCATACGCCTTATCCAGCAAAAGCGTATCCGCATGCGGATTATGCTTCAGCACCTTTTCCTTCAGCTTCTCATATTCTTCTTCCATGGATATCGACTCACATCCTCCGGCGGCGGAAACGTCCGGCCGCCCCGCGCCTATAGCGCCCCGGGCTGAGTCGGAGATCAGCTTTCCGCTTCGATCCTCAGTGCTCTGTATTTAGCGGACGATTCGAGTTCGACTTTCGTAACAGCGATATCGAGAGAAAAACCCGTTTTGGAAAGGCGCTTTAAAAGCCCGAGCTCCGTGAATATATCCACACAGCATCTGAGACGGTACCACGAACAATTATATCCGGCCGCGCACAGCTTCACTTTCAGCGCTATCAGGTCGTTGAACGAGAAGCTCTCGGGCAGTTTCGTGATGCCTTTATATACAACCCTTAGGAAAGCCGCGTCTATTGCGAAGCTTTCGAAGGTTATATACGGATTATTATACATATATGTGAGCGTTTTTTCAATATCAAGGTCAAAATCGTGCAGGTCGGTTATGTGCAGCGTCAGCTGGTCCGGATGGAGGGAATCGCGCCTGGGCGTACACAGGACGGAGACGCGCCTCAGGTGGGAAACGGTCTCGAAAAGATTGCCCGCGCGGAACATGACGCCTTCGAGGCGTACGGTCGCGCCGCCCGGGGCCGCGCCGGAAAAAACGAGGCGGAGATGGGCGTTGTCGCCGCCGAAACGCGAGCAGCCCGAAAGCGTAAGACCGGTAAGCGCGATAAGAGGCGCTCTGTTGCCCTCGCCGAACGGTTCGAACGCGTTGATCATGTCGGCAAAGTCCAGACCGACCATTGCCCCCGGAATGACCGCGTCGGCAACGTATTCCGGTGCGAACACGCTTTTTGCTTCGTCGAGCGTCTTCAGGTACGCGTTTACGGCGTCAATAAACGGCCTCAGTTTCGATCTGCGTATCGATATTCCCGCCGCCCGCACGTGGCCCCCAAAGCGCTCTAAATACTCCGAGCACTCCGACAGCGCGCTGTGTATGTCGATCGATTCCACCGACCTTCCGGACCCTTTATAGACCGGATCGTCACCGTCTTCGGAGAGCGTCAATACGATCGCGGGCCTGTTAAATTTTTCCGCGAGCCTCGAGGCGACGATCCCCAGCACGCCCTGGTGCCAGTCCTCGCCAACGCAGACAACGATCCTGTCGTTATCCCCGGTGAGCATCTTTTCGCCCGTAAGCGCGTCGTTGTATATCTCCTGCTCGATATTTTTCCGGACGTTATTGTCCCTGATAAGCTGCGCAGCGGCTTCTTCCGCGTCGAAAGGCGTTTCTGCAAGCAGCAGCGCGATCGCCTTCTCGGCCGAACCGAGCCTTCCCGCCGCATTGATCTTCGGGACGACTTTAAACGCTATGTCCGTGGACGTCAATGACGTGTCGGCGTATATTCCGGACGCTTCTAAAAGCGCCTTAATTCCGTTTGAAAAAGCCGGTCCGGACTCCTCCGTACCGCTCATACCGTTTTCGCCGTACCGCGCCTGTCCGCCCTGGCGGAATGCAGAAGACCTCCGGTTCAGTTTAAGCCTCCTCATGGCATCAAGACCGAGCCTCACGTAAACGCGGTTATTGCCCGTAAGCGGCACGCTGTCGCCCACCGTCGCAACGGCCGTACACATAAGATATCCGGTAAGTTCTTCGCGCTCGATCCCGATCTCTTCGGCGATCCGCCTTATAAGTGTAAATGCCACGCCTGCGCCGCATTCATCGCGGAACGGGAAAAAGCTTTCTTCGAGATGCGGGTCAACGACGACCGCGGCTTCCGGCAGCGCGCCGGTGCTCAGGTGGTGGTCGGTAATGATCATCGTTATCCCCAGCTCCTTCGCCCTCGCCGCCGCCTCAAACGCCGTGATGCCGTTGTCAACGGTGATGATCATCCCTGTCCCCTGTTCGCAGATGCGGTCAACGGCTTCGGGCGTGATCCCGTACCCTTCTCCGAACCTGTCGGGTATCAGGTAGTCCGCGTCCGCTTCGAGATAGTTTACGAGAAAGTGGTAAAGGATGGCCGCGGCGCAGATACCGTCGCAGTCGTAATCGCCGAAAATGGTTATTTTCACTCCGTCGGATACGGCGTCAAGTATAAGTTCCGCGGCGGATTCAAGCGACGGATCTTCGGGCACGGGCGGAAGCGTTGAAGGCGCGAAAAATGCGTTGACGTCTGCCGCGTCAATATTCCTGGCGCGCAGCAGTGCCGCTTCCGTTTTGGCAATCACGCTCTGCGGATCGTTGCCCCTTATTATATTTGCCGGATCTGCCACCCACCGTTTTTCAAACATGACCTTTACGCCACCCCGCCGCCTTTAAAATCAAATACAAAAGTCGTTTCTCCGCCCGGAACGCTGCTCACGGAAACGCCCACGCCGTGCCTGAGCGCGATCTGCCGGGCAATCGACAGCCCGAGCCCCGTGCCGTTTTTATTGTCCTCGCTGCGCGACCGGTAGAAGCGTTCAAATACGTACGGAAGCTCCTCGGCCGCTATCCCCCTGCCCGTATTCGTCACTTCGACGCTGCCCTCGCGCAGGGAGACAGTGACCGGATGCGAAACGTCATCCGTAAACTTCACTGCATTGTCCAGCACGATCAGGAGCATCTGCCGCACGCGGTCGTAATCGCCCTTGAACATATATTCCGCAGCATCGTACTCGTAATTTACCTGAAGTCCTTTTGCGTCCGCTACTCTCCTTGCACTCCTCACGGCGTCCGAAATGCAGTCGCAGAGGTTGAATTCGCTGATATTCAGCGAGAAATCCGGGTTCTGGAGGCGCGACAGATCGAGCAGGTCGTTGACCATACGCTGCATATATTTGCTTTCCTTCAGCATCTCGCTGTGGTACTGCTTTATCAGCTCCGGATCTTTCACGACGCCGTCGCAGAGCGCTTCGAGCGAGCCGCGCATCACCGTGACGGGCGTTCTGAGTTCGTGCGAGATGTTGGCAATAAATCCCTGCCGCAGGTTTTGCAGTTTTTCGCTTTCTTCGTTCGCCGCCTGCAGCTTCGCGCCCATGTCGTCAATAGTTTCCGCAAGTTTTCCTATTTCGTCGTTTCGTGTGACTTCCGTGCGCGCCGAATAGTCCCCTTCCGCGATCATTGCCGCCGTGTCGTTGATCTTCACGAGCGGTTTTGAGAAGCGTTTGGACAATATCACCGACGCGATTATTCCGAATGCGAGCGCAGCCACGAGGCTTATCGCCATTGTGATCAGGCCGCTTTTCATGCCTTCAAATATGCCTTCCGACGGCGCGTGGATGATTACCGCCCCCATTACCGTTCCGTCCTTCCGGAGTATCGGCTCGCCTACGGAAATCGTGCCTTCGTCGAAAAGCGAACCGAACGACTTCGTTTCAGCTCTGTAGCCTTCGAACACTGTCTCGATGAATTTTTTGTTGTTTTCCGGCAGGTTTTCGTATTCGGTATCGGTATAGCTGTCGTTTCTCATCATGAGCAGCATGTCGTACGATTCGCCGCTTTCGTCAGGGGCAATAAGCCACACGCCTGCGTTCGTCAGGCGCGATATCAATCTGGAGAGTACGTCCACGGTCAATCGCACTTCGCCCCCGGGCCTGAACATTTCATCTCCGTCGCCCTCGGCGCCAGGACGTTCCGTACCGTGGAATTCGCCGGAACCGTCGCCCGGAACGGCACCGGGATCACCTCCGGGAACGTCATCCGGAACGTCGCCCGGATTGGTTCCGGGAACGTCGCCCGTGAAATATTGTCCGTCACCCTGCCCGTGCCAGGGTCCCGCATTATTTTTGTCCCCCAGCGTAAACGAGCCGCGTGCGAGCGACATCGACCGTATCATCTCTCCGATCCCGGCGGCAACGCTTCTGAGGTTCGCTTCGTACGCCCTTTTGGAGTTGCGGTAAAGCAGCACCGAGAACACCGTCCCGAGCAGTACCACGAATATGAGGAGCGCGGCCGTAAAGCTTACCGCGAGCCTTTTTGCTATGCCGAATTTTACGCGGTTCTTCATTTCGCCACGTCTTTCTGCTTCGCCTTACCGTCACCGCTTTCTGCGCCTTCCGGTTTTTCCGCGAACTTATATCCGACGCCCCACAGCGTCTCGATCTCCCAGCCCTCGTGAGGAAATTCCTCCAGTTTCGCGCGCAGGCGCTTTATGTGTGAATCCACCGTCCGGCTGTCGCCGTAGTAATCGTAGCCCCAGATCTTATCGAGCAGCGAATCGCGCGAGAAGACCTTATTCTTATTCTGTGCAAGCAGCCACAGTATCTCGATCTCTTTTTTGGTAAGTTTTACGACGTGGCCGCCTACCTCAACGACGTACGTCTCAAGGTTTATGCGGAGGTTTCCGCACGTAAACAGATTCTCCTGCGGCGCGCTGATATTAATGCGCCTCATAATCGCCCTCACGCGCGCCATAACTTCCGCATTCGAAAAAGGTTTCACGATATAGTCATCCGCTCCGATGTCAAGGCCCATTATCTTCTCGAAATCTTCGCCTCTGGCCGTGATCATAATGATCGGCACCGACGATTCTTTGCGGATCTCGCGGCAGACCTGGAACCCGTCCCTGCCCGGCATCATCACGTCGAGGAGGACAATATCCGGCTTGGCTTTTTTGTACAGTTCGAGCGCCTTCACTCCGTCGTAGGCAATAATAACGTCGTACCCTTCGTTTCTGGCATATTGTTCGAGCACAGAAGTGATCTGTCTGTTGTCGTCGGCAATCAGCATTTTGTATTCTGACATTTTTGAATTCCTCCAAAGCACCTTCCGTTGCTATTGTACCACATCCGCGGCCAATTTGGAACAGCGCGTTTTGTTTATGTTTTTTATTTTACAATACTTCGTGAGTGAAGGTGTGTCAAAAAAATGGCAGGGTGCAGAGTTAAGGGTTAAGAGGCGAACCGAGTGATGGCACGAATTTTGGGTCTCATGCGAACCCAGAAATCGGTTCGCATTTCGGTCAAACAAAATTCTTAGCCATTCACTCGGCTTCGCAGTAGTTCAAATGAAGTTTAGGGAGTTAAGTGTTCAGAGTTAAGAGGTAAGGGTTCAGAGTTCAGAGTTCAGGGTTAAGGGTTAAGAGGCGAACCGAGTGATGGCACGAATTTTGGGTCTCATGCGAACCCCGGAATCGGTTCGCATTTGGCTTTTGCTATTTGC
>JAFWQX010000072.1 GCA_017508875.1 Clostridia bacterium
AGGAAACGGGTTCTTCCCAGAGCTTGCCGATTCGATCAGAGCGAACAATTACGCGTACGGCGCCGCGGCGGTGAAAAAAGGTGCGATCGTCTTCTGTCCTGACGCGCGTGGATTCGGCGAGAGGCGTGAAATAGATCTTCAAAGAGACGACGCAGGCGCAAGGCTCGCGAGCTCGTGCTACTATCTCAACTTTATGGCATTGCCCCTCGGCAGGTGCGTCGCCGGCATGTGGGTCTGGGACCTGATGCGACTGACGGACTACGTTGAAGCGCAGCCTGACGTTGACCCGGAAAGAATCGGATGCATCGGGCTTTCCGGCGGCGGACTTCAGGTGCTTTATTTTACTGCGCTCGAAGACCGGATCAAATATTCGGCTTGCAGCGGTTATTTTTACGGCTTTAAGCAGGCGCTGCTCGAACTCTACAACTGCTCCTGCAACTACATCCCCCACATGTGGGAAAATTTCGACGTCGGCGACATCGGTTCGCTCATAGCGCCTCGCCCGTTCGTGATCGAGACCGGAGACAAAGATCCGCTGAACGGCTCCGGAGGACTTAACAACGTTATCCCTTACGTCGAGCAGGTTCGCTCGGCTTACAGGCTGTTTGGCAAAGAAGAACTACTCTGCCACGATATCTTTTCCGGCCCGCACATGTGGCACGGAACGGAGTCAATGAAAGGGATCGACCATTACCTTTTTGACCGTTGATCTGCAAGTAGATAAATTGATGATAAGGAGAATGATAAAATGCTTTTACAATTTATCCCGCCGGTGATCACGGTCGTGCTTGCCGTACTTAGAATCATCGAAAAGCGCAAAGACGAACACCGAAAATATCCAAACGACTCGCGCTTTTTTCCATTTATAATATTTCAGGCGATCGTAAACGCAATAGCGCTGGTGGTCACAGTACTGTTGATGTGGATCTTTACCATCGAATGGCATTACCGCATACTTATGATCCTGCTCGCGATACTGATCGAAGTTTTCTCCATATTCTTCATGCTCCAGATCTTTAACAAGAAAAGAGTCATCATATTGTCCGTATGCGGCGCCCTGATCATCGGCAGCATTGCCGGCAGCGCAATAGCCAGTTACGTCAAGGAAAAGAATACGATGCACGATTATTTTGACTTCAGAACGTATATTCCGTTTGAAAAGAACAGCCCGGTCAAGCAGCTGGACGAGGAGTCAACGTTAAAGTTCACCGACTTGGATCTCGATGCTCTTCCGAAGATGGACGGGGCAACTGCGCTCTACCCTATCTATGCGGCGTTTGCGCAGGCAACGTACCCCGAGTCTATGGCAAATATGGACTACTTTGAAAGGCTCAAATACGTTAACTGCAGCACGACCAGCCACGCATACGAAAAGATCGTTGACGGCGATGCGGATATTATTTTCGCTGGCGGCCCGAGCAAGGAGCAGGAAGAGTACGCTGCGGAAAAAGGGGTGAAACTCGAATACGTGCCGATCGGCCGCGAAGCGTTCGTGTTTTTTGTCCATCCGAAAAATCCGGTAAACGACCTTTCTCTCGACCAGATCCGCGATATTTATTCAGGGAAAACGACTAACTGGAGGCAACTTGGCGTAAAAGGTCCCGGAAAGATCCAGGCGTTTCAGCGTGAGCCGGGCAGCGGCAGCCAGACGGCGATGGTGCGCTTCGTTATGCGCGACCTGCCGCTTATGAAGCCGGACAAGAAAAAGGTTTCCGACGGCATGGGCGGTATTGTTGACCAGGTCTCCGAGTACAGAAACAACCGCGGCGCTATCGGTTATTCTTTCAGGTTTTACACCACAGAACTGATGAGAAGCTTCAAAGTCAAGCTGTTGTCGATCAACGGCGTGGCTCCTACGGTAGAGAATATCGAGAACGGACAATATCCCCTCGCCTCCGAATTTTACGCCGTTGTCCGCAGCGACGCCAGTGACAACACCCGCGCTCTTCTTTCGTGGATCTGCGGCCCTCAGGGTCAGGAACTGATAAGGAAGACCGGCTATACGCCGTTGAAATAAAACCGAGCGGTTCAGCCCGCATCTCTCCAAGGCCAGTATTCATCATTTTACATTCATACAGCGACGACCGCAAAAAAGGCCGCAGCCCTGTTAAAGAATATAAAATATAATAAATACGTAAGAAGAAAAGTGAGGGTGTTTTATGCATATCACTACGGACCGGTACTCGTTTGAAATACCGGACAAATGGAAAGAATTGGTAGGCGCGAAGACGAAGGGTGAAAGGACCGACATTGTCCTGCTGTGGGAGGAGGAACCCGGCTGCAGCGGCCTTATGGTTAGCCTGAGGTGCCTGAAACGTAAAAAGACCGCGCCGGACGAATACACGGAATTGATAGGAACGTTGACCGGCGACAACGGCGGCAGGTGGTTTTTGTATGCTGTTTACGGGCAGGAGGGAGCTGTCAGTGAGGCGAACGAGGATCTTTACTGGAGGCTCCGGGATCAGCTTTGGAAAGTGTTCGAAAGCATACGCCCTGAAGGCGGGTACAGTTTTAACAGAGCCTGAGAGCAATGCGCGGCATCGCGATAACGTGAAAAGGAGCAATTATGATCACATTTTTCCATGAGAATGAAACGTACGGCTGCTTCAGCAACTGGTATCCGGCCGAATTCGACTACGCCGGAAAACACTTTTTGCATTCGGAGCAGTTCATGATGTACCACAAAGTGATGATGTTCGGGAAAGACGACCTTGCGAAGCAGATCATGGCGACGAGCGACCCGGCGAAGTGCAAAAGTATTGCCGGCCGGAAATTTCCTAAATTTGATAATGTTTTGTGGGAGAACACGTGCTACGTGATCGTTAAGCGCGGCGTGAAGGCTAAGGTTTCGCAGAATGAGGACATTCTGAAGATCCTGCTCGGGACAGGCGGCGAGCTCATTGCCGAATGCTCCCCGTACGACTGTAAATGGGGGATCGGGATCGACGTTAACGACCCGGCCAGACTGGATGTTGCAAACTGGAATGGGAGAAACCTGCTGGGCCGCATACTTATGGACGTGCGCGACGAACTTCGCAGCGAGGTCAATGCAGCGCCGGACGGAACGCTCGAATATATTGACGCCCGAGACCTCGATCCGATCGGTGAATGGAAATTGACCGCCGGCGAGCTGAAACGGATCCCGCAATATTACGACGCGATCCACGCCTACGCCGACACGCTCCCGGGCGACAACGCACGTGATAAATTCTATTTTGGTAATTCGCTTGCTGATTGGGAGAATGCGATGCGCTCGAATATGAGCTGCGGCCTCCCGCTTACAGGCTTTTTTGAGCTGAAGCAGGACGTTTACGATACCGCGCGTCGTCTTAGCGCGATGAATCCGGCCCGCCGCCAGCTTGATTTTTGCACTAAATATATTCCTTTTTTGCAGCTGATCGAGGACGATCCGGAGCTCAAGGAAGCCTGCGCGGCGTATTCGGCTTATGAGGTCCCAAAGAAGCATAATAGTCTGTTCGCTTTTTTATATAATTCGCTTATGAAGGACGCGTATGCGAGCGGCGTTGTGGTCACTGATTATATGGAACTGCTGGAATCGGCGGGTCTGAAAGGGTTTGTCGGGGTTCTGCCGGATGAAAAGGTCTGCTCACTTTCGGCGGCGCAGATCCTTGGCTGCATCGCGTGGCATTTCAGGTGCGACTATTTCAATAACGGGTCGCTCGCGAGCTTCAGCGTCGCCGGCGGTCAATTGCTTATGCTGATGAAGGCGTACGTGGAGAAGGCCTGCTGAGCATATACTGAACCGTTGATGAACCGTTGACGGTCCGTTGATGATCCGTTTTATCCCCGGGGGATGGCAACATGAAACTGGCTGAAGAGCTTTTTTTGAAATATACGTTAATTGAAGGGGCGCTGATACCGTACGGTTTCCGGAAAAAAGGCGGAACGTATTACTACGATCAATTGATCCATAACGGCGAATTCCAGCTGCAGGTCATTGTCAACGGTAATAAGCTGGATGCTAAGCTCATTGAGCTCGTGTTTGACGATGAGTATACGCTGATAAATGCGGAGACAACGGGCAGCTTCGTCAATTCTTTGAGGGATGAGTGTCGAACGGTGCTTATCGATATCAGAGATAAGTGCTTTAAAGAAGAGTTTTTTGTTTCGCCTCAGGCAAACCGTGTCGCTGCGCTGATCAAGAGTAAATACGGAGTTTCCGCCGAGATCCTGAAATTCGGCAGCGCGTCAAACGGCCTTTTCCGCAATCCCGTCACGCGTAAGTGGATCGGTATGATCATGTACAATAAAAGGCGGAATATTGCCGGCGATTCTGATGAGAAGGTCGAATGC
Organism: Clostridia bacterium; assembly: GCA_017508875.1. Classification (GTDB taxonomy): domain Bacteria; phylum Bacillota; class Clostridia; order UBA1212; family UBA1255; genus UBA1255. The sequence goes on from JAFWQX010000072.1 coordinate 4,315, forward strand.
CTGAATCTGAATTTTAAAGATGAAGCGGTGCTTTTTGAGCGGGAAGGGGTATATCATCCGTATAAAAAGAAAAACAAAAACTGGATAGTGATAATACTTGACGACACTTTATCCGACGCGGATATAATGGAGCTGGTAGAAGTCAGTTACAAGCATTCATGCCTCGCTTCTCGTTCCTAACTGCTCGCTGCTCGTTCCAAATTAATCTTGCATTGCCGGCCATTATAGTGTAAAATAATCGCAACTTTTTGAACTATACTTTATGAAAGAAGGTATAACATGAAAAAACTGTTTGCGATTCTTGTAGTTATTGCCCTCGTATTCACGATGGCTGCAGTACCTGCAATTGCCGACAATTCACAACAAGTCAGCATCTACCCTGAAGGGGCGGGCGACGGAGGACCTCACCAGCTCAATTCTGAGGGAGCTATTGCCGTCGTATTCACCGTTCCGGAAGGCTATTATGCTTACCAGCTCATCGGACTGGAATCCCCGACCTGGACCCAGACGGACGGCTGCGACGCACAGGTAGAAGTTTTTAATTGGGTAGGCGACGACTACGACGAATCCATCGAAGGCGAAGTAATTGCATCCGCAGAAGTACTTGAGCATCAGGATAACAAGAATGCCGTATTCGAGCTCAATAAAGATCTTCCCGCCGGTACATACCTTGCCGAATTCAGCGCTATCGGAGGCGGTGCATTCGGTTTCTGGTCATTCAGCGAAGCCGGAGAAACAGGAATTTGCTTCCAGAGCGGAGTAGAAGCTTCTTTCTATCCGAAAATCGCCATGAAAATCGCGCCGGTAGGCGAAGAGCATGCGCAGGTAGATCCTCCGAGCCTGATTTCCGGTTCCGCCTTCTCCAAGTCCTTCAAACTAAGCAAGGACAACGCTAAGAGCTGGACTAACGGCGATATAGGCGAAACGTCGGTCAATTACTACTTCAAGATCGTTGACGACGGCGTTAACGTAGGCGTTATCGCGAGAGGCGTAAATGACGGTGATTTGATTCAGGTGAACTTCAACCCTGACAATAAACTTGCCGCGGTTCCCGGTCTCTTTGTTTCCTTTAAGATCGGCGATACACTCACCGTCCTTCAGCATAACCACAAGACCGCACTGCTTGCCGACGATAACGCAGGCGGCGCTGACATTACTGATAAGGTCGAGACACAGATCCAGAAAATGTCATTCGGCTACGAATTCACTGCAAAATTGCCCCTCGACTTCTTCAAAGTCACGGACGTTGAAGGTGCTGACAGCTTTGAATTAGGCGCTGATCCGCTCTACTTCGGTTTGTTCATTGTCACCGGCAGCAACGGCTATACGAGCCAGTCTGCTGCTCCCGGCTCCGACTGGACATGTGACGGCCTCGGCCTCACCGAATACTCTATAAAAGATCCTTCTAAGGATAAGACCATGCTGTATCTGTATGACGCTGCTGCAGGCGTAAATACTGGCTGGTGGCTGCATCCCGTAAGCGAAGATACGGCTGTAACAGTCGAATTTACTTCCGATGCGTGGTTCAAAGGTATGAACGTATTCGCATACAGCTGCGACTTTGAGATCCCGATCGTTGTTTCTCTTGAGGACAGCAGCGGTGAGGAAGTATTCAATACCGAGATCAAATGCGTTGGCAATAAATCCTACACGATCGATTTCGGCAAGACGTTCGCTCCTGATTCGTACGTTCTTAACTTCTATGGCGGCGATATGAGCAAGATCGAAGAAGATAACTGGTTCGTGCTCGGATCCGCTCCTGCCAACGATAAGATCGAAGAGGTCGCGGTATACGGAGGCGCAACTAACGATACAACGAAAGAGGCTCCTTTCATCTCGCTGATCCTTGGCGAGGCTGATCCCAACGCTACAGAAAAGCCTACCAAAGAGCCCGCTACCGAAGCTCCTACGGCCGCTCCTACGGATGTTCCGGCCAGCGACGCTCCGACTTCCGCTCCTACCGACGAGAATCCTTCTGAAGATAAACCCACCTCTGATACGAAGGTCGATCCTACCAAGGCTCCTGATAAGGGCAATGGCGGCGCAAATATCGGTCTGATCATCGGTATCATTGCCGCGGCTGTAGTGCTCATCGGCGCTATCGTAGCGATAATCGTGGCTTCAAAGAAAAAGAAGGAATAATATTAATGGCGCAGGTTTTAGCGCCTGACTAAAAGGCCGCAGCTGCTGGTAAACAGGGCTGCGGCCTTTTTTCGTTTATCCTGTCTAAAAATGTAAGCAATAATTACCTCCAAAAGCAAAGCGCTATAGAGTGGATTGCTGCTTCAGAAAAAGTCTAGTACTTCGGCGGAAGACGGGATTTCTTCCCTACCTGTTTTTTGAAACAATACCCCCTATAAATTCGGATTTGACCAAATTAACAGTTCTGCGCGAC
>JAFWQX010000073.1 GCA_017508875.1 Clostridia bacterium
CTGACGGATTATCTTCCGCCCGCCGCTCGGGAAGATGAAATCAACTATGTCAAATTGAGTCTTGGGAATCTGTATCATGAACTCTGCCACCGCTATATACATGCTGACAAGGATAAGAACGCAGCCAAATTCCGCGGGACCTGCAAGAGCGTGTTTTACCTGATCCAGAATCTGCACTTTCTGGAAAGCGGGTGCTTTATCCTGCGCAAAACGGATCTGAAGGAAGCGGCTGCGGAGGAAGACCGGATCGTTCTGGAATTGGCCGATCTGCCGGACGGTTACGATTTTGATCAGGCGTTCACTTCCCTGTTCGCCTGGTGCCAAAATGCTTTTGCACGCATCGAACACCTTGGAGGAAAATGATATGAACCATGGCAATTGCAGATGGCAAATGGCAAATTGCAAATGATCAAAAGTGGAAATGCGGCCGTACCTTACACTTCATTGGTACTGCCGCAATTATCAATTTAACATCCTTCCCGTCAAAACAAATCAGTCAATATCGGTGAACAAATGCGGCATTTTGGGCAAAAATCTTCATCTGGCTCTTGACTTATGAGGCGGAGACTGTTACAATAGCGAGAGAAGAAAAATGCCGTTTATGGCAAAAATCTTCATCAGAGGATTAGATATGGAAATTTCAAGAGACAGATATGTACAGCAAATGATTAATAAAAAACACAACGGACTGATCAAAGTGATCACCGGAATCAGAAGATGTGGTAAATCTTACCTGATGGATCCGCTGTTTAAGAGACATTTAATTGCAGAGGGTGTACCTAAAGACCATATCATAAAAATCGAGCTTGATCGACCGGAATACATGAAATACCACAATGATCCTATAGCTTTCGATCATTTTGTTCGGGAGTATATCAGGGATGATATGCAATATTATCTTTTGCTGGATGAGATCCAATTAGTGAAAAACTTCGAATATGTGCTTAATGGATTTCTATATGACAGAAATCTGGACGTTTATGTAACGGGAAGCAATTCGAAATTTCTTTCAACTGATATCATCACTGAATTCATAGGCAGAGCGGATCAGATCCATTTGTTCCCGCTTTCATTTTCCGAGTTTTACCCTACAGTTAGCTGCGACAAGTATGATGCATGGAGAGAATATCTCACATTTGGAGGAATGCCTTTAGCTGTTGAAAAAAAGACGGATGAAGAAAAAGCTGCTTACCTGAAAGACTTGTTTGAACAAACCTATTTTACGGATATAGTTAACAGAAACAGAATTAAACGTAGGGATCTGCTTGATGCAATCGTTGATATACTTGCTTCATCCATTGGGGCATTAACAAATACTCAGAAAGTATATGATACGTTTAAAAGCCATGGAGAAAAGGAATTGTCTTTAAATACGGTAAACTCATATATTACCTGCCTGGAAGATGCGTTCGTTGTTAAAAAAGCATTTCGCTACGATGTCAAGGGAAGAAAGTATATAGGTACTCCGCAAAAATACTATTTTACAGATCTTGGTCTTCGAAATGCCAGACTCAACTTCAGGCAACAGGAAGAAACCCGTTTGACGGAAAACGCCATCTTCAATGAACTGTTGTATAGAGGATACAATGTTGATATAGGCGTTGTTGAGATACGTGAAAACGGAAAGCGTCTGCAGAAAGAAGTAGATTTTATCTGTAATAAGGGAAACAACAGATTCTACATTCAGTCTGCCCTGCATCTTGACACACGTGAGAAGACTATTCAGGAAAGCCGCTCACTGAATCATATCAAGGATAGTTTTAAGAAGATCATTATTGTCGGCGATAATATAAAACCCTGGTGGACGGATGATGGGATTCTTGTAATGGGGATTTTGGATTTCCTGCTTGATCAAGAGAGTCTCATGCATTGACGTCACTGCGATTATCCGCAGCGCTGCTCCGCCTTGCTATTGCCCCGGTTATGCAATATAATTAGCTTCTGACCGTGGAGGAACGGTATGAACGTCGAAATCAAAAGCTTGACCAAAATATTTATAACGGGCTGCCTGTGGGGCACGATCGGACTCTTCGTAAAGCTGATGGAGGCCGAGGGCTCGAGCGCGTCGTACACGAGCTTCTTGAGACTGTTCTTCGGGGCAATACTCCTGGCCGTCATGACGCTGATCTTTGACGGCGCAAAAGCGTTCCGTATCGGGTGGAAGACGCTGATCTCGTGCATCCTGCTTGGGGTCGTATGCCAGGGCACGTTCAATATCCTGTACAGCACGTCCGTCAGCATGAACGGGATGGCGGTCGGATCGGTCCTCCTCTACACCGCGCCGGTCTTCACCGGGATCGCCTCCGCGATAATTTTCAGGGAAAAGCTGAATTACGTTAAATGGATCGCGCTGGCGGTCAATATAATAGGCTGCGTTTTGACTGCGACCGGCGGCAATTTCAGTCTGACGTCAATTATTCCGCTCGGGATACTGGTGGGCGTTGGCGCCGGGTTCACGTACGGGATGACTCCTGTGATCGGCAAGCTCGCTATGAAGGAAAGTGCGTCGCCGTTTGCGGTGGCAACGTATAATCTGCTTTTCGGCTGCATTTTTATTGCCGCCGTGCGTCGCCCGTGGCACACGGTGGAGCGGCCGTTTGGCCCGAAGCTTCTGTTCCTCGGACTGCTGTTCGGACTTGTTGCCACCGCGCTCGCGTACGCATTCTATTTCAGCGGGCTGTCAAAGATCTCGCAGGCGAGCAAGGTGCCGGTGGTAGCGTCGGTCGAGATCGTTGTCGCCACGCTCATCGGCGCCTTTGCCTTCACCGAGAGACTGAGCGTCGTGAGGATCCTCGGGATTGCGCTGGTGCTGCTCTCTATTTTCCTGTTCAATATGAAAGCCGGCGGCAAAAGTGGAAATAAGCGGTAATGAGCGGTAATGAGCGGTAATGAGTGGCAATTAGCGGCAATATGCGGCATTTATAGGAGGCTCTTATGAATTACAGAAAGATCGATCCGTCCGAGATGGATGTGCTTTGGGAACTTCAGAAGCAGTATAAAGCCGAGATCGGCGAGGAGGAGCCGGATGGCGGCGGGAAAGCGCGCCTGGCGGAGGCGATCAGCGGCGGCAAGATCAATTTTTACGGGGCGTGGGACAATGCCGTTTTGGCCGGCTGCTGCTCGGTCACGGTTGGGTTTTCGACGTTTGATTATATGCCGAGCGGAGTTTTTGAGGATTTCTATATCCGCCCGGAGTACCGCCATAAAGGTGTCGCGCGTCAATTAGTCGGTTTTGCGTATAGGGAGAGCGGCGTGTCTTCGTTGACCGTCGGGTGTGCGGATTGTGACGTGGAAATGTACCGTGCGCTCGGCTTCACGATCGAGCTAGGGAATCTGCTTGCGTTTGAATGAGGTGTGGTAAAACAGCTGCAGATAGATTATAATATAAACGGAATCTGCCGCGCGGGTCTGCGGCGGGGTCGTGCTTAGCCACGCATAAAAACACAGGCAGGAGGGCAATCAAAACCATGAAATACGGCGAATCGACATTTGACATACTGTACCTGCTGTTTGCGATAATCAGCGGGATCCTGCTGCTGGTCAAAGCAAAAAGCAGATCCGGAAAACTAATGGGCATTGCAGCCCTCGTACTCGGCTGCGGGGACGCATTCCACCTCGTACCGCGCGTACTGAACTACTTTATTGACGCAGACTTCACCGCCGCACTGGGCATCGGAAAACTTGTCACATCCGTCACGATGACAATATTCTACCTCCTCCTTTACTACGTCTGGCTCCTTTACTACGGCGGGCAGGAAAAACGCGGACTGACCGCGGCCGTATGGGCATTGACGGCGATAAGGATCGGTCTGTGCATGTTCCCGCAGAACGGCTGGCTCGCAAACAGCAGCGGCATGACGTGGGGGATAATAAGAAACGTACCGTTTGTTGTCCTCGGCGCAGTGATATGCTGCCTGTATTTCAAAAACCGCAAGGCAGACAGACCGCTTCGCCCCGTATGGCTGTACATATTATTGTCATTTCTGTTTTACATCCCCGTCGCGGTGTTCGCGGGGCTCGTTCCGATGCTCGGGATGCTGATGCTGCCTAAGACAGTGTGCTACGTATTGACGTTGATCGCGTTCATGCGCGCCGCATTGACCGAAAAAACTGAAAACGTCCAGCCGGACCGGAGATAAAATATGGCTACTGATAAGATCATTTATTATGACGGCGAATTCATTTCGAAGTTCGGGAAGCTGAAGGAAGTTATAGAAGCGGAAGACGATGCCGCGACCCACCGCTTTCTTATCGACAATTTCGGCTATCTCTTCAAGGTCTTTCAATATTACGCAAAGCAGATCGCCGTAGAAGGCGCGCAGGATCTTAACGAGGCAGATGAAGATACTAAGCGCGAGCTTATGAGGCCGCTTTCGTACAGGCAGTACCGGATGATCGAAAGATCTTTCTCCGTGCTAAAGGAAGAAAAAGAGCACGTCATATGGTCGGTCTGGGATTTTCTGGACGATTACGGACGGATATATGAGAAAAAAGTCATGAGCAGTGCGGAAATATGCGGCTTTTCGCTTGTTCTGATGAACGTCTACATGTGCCTTGAAGGGTAACGGGAGACAGGACAGATGCATTTTGTTGACGCGAAATCGATATTGACCGGAAGCGGCGGGCGGTACGGGATGAATATTTACAGAGGCTGCTCCCACGGCTGCATATATTGTGACAGCCGCAGCGCATGCTACCGGTTTACGCATCCGTTCGAGGATATCGAGGTCAAGCAAAATGCTCCCGAGCTTCTGGAGGCCGCGCTCCGGTCAAAGAAAAAGAAGTGTATGATCGGAACGGGGGCAATGTCCGATCCGTATATGCATTGTGAGGAGCAGCTGAAGCTTACGCGCAGATGCCTGGAGCTCATTTCTGAATACGGCTTCGGCGTCGCGATCCAGACCAAATCGGACAGGATAATGCGTGACGTCGACCTGCTCGACGAGATCAATCAAAAAGCAAAATGCGTTGTCCAGCTCACGCTTACTACTTATGACGATGAACTTTGCCGCATCATCGAACCGAACGTGTGCAATACCAGGAGGCGCATAGAGGTCCTTGCAGAGATGCAGAAACGAGGGATACCGACGGTCGTGTGGCTTTGCCCGATCCTTCCGTTCATAAACGATACGGAGGAAAACGTGCGAAAGATACTTAACGAGTGCGTGCGGGTCGGAGTTAAAGGGATAATCTGCTTCGGTATGGGGCTTACTCTGAGAGAAGGGGACAGGGAATATTATTATGCGGCGCTTGACCGGCACTTTCCGGGGCTTAAGCAAAAATACATTGCCGCGTACGGAAACGCGTACGAACTGCCGAGTCCGGATAACGGGAAGCTGATGGCAATGTTTACGAGGCTGTGCAGTGAGCACGATATTCTTTGCACGCCGGAGGATTGCTTCCGTTTTATGGCCGAACTGCCGGAAAAATATGAGCAGATGAGTCTTTTCGAGGCGGATGCGAAGCTGTATCCGGCGGCAGGCAGAACGGACCGAATGACCTGTCAGGAAAAAGGAGAAGAAAATGATAAACGTTGACGCTGCACTCCGGAACCTGTTAGAGCGCGATCCCGGTCTGACGCCTTACGCCGGAGAGATCCGGATGCACATTGACCGTTATAACGAGAAGCGCAGTATGCTCGCCGGAGACGGGCCGATCTCAGATCTTGCCAACGGGTACGGTTATTTCGGCTTTCACCGCACTGCTTCCGGCTGGGTCTTCCGCGAGTGGCTGCCCGGTGCGGATGCCGTATGGCTCATGGGCGATTTCAATTACTGGGGAAAATTCGAGTACCCGCTGACAAATATAGGAAACGGCGTCTGGGAGATCTGTTTAGAGGGGCGCGACAGGCTTAAGCACGGTCAATACGTAAGGCTGATCGTGGGCAGGCAGGGCGATTCTTTCGAACGCGTTCCTGCGTACATTACCCGCTGCACGATGGATCCGTACACGAATAAACTCAGCGGCCAGCTCTGGATGCCCGACGAGCCGTTTGAATGGACCGACGGGGACTTTTTCAAAAAGCAGCGCCCTGATGCGCCGCTGATCTACGAAACTCACGTCGGAATGGCGCAGGAGCGTCCCGGAATCGGTTCGTACCGCGAGTTCGCGGATAGTACGCTCGAGTGGATCAAGTATTCGGGCTACAATACCGTTCAGCTGATGGCGATCCAGGAGCATCCGTATTACGCGTCATTCGGGTATCAGGTGACAAACTTTTTTGCCCCCTCGCACCGCTACGGCACGCCTGAAGACCTCAAATATCTAATAAACAAAGCGCACGGCCTCGGCATATCGGTGCTGCTCGACGTTGTCCACAGCCACGCCTGCCCGAACGTGGGAGAGGGCCTTAATCTGCAGGACGGTACGGACGGTCAATACTTCCTCGAAGGCGGCCGCGGTTGGCATCCCGCGTGGAAAACGCGTATTTTTGATTATTCCAAGCCGGAAGTGCTGCATTTTCTGCTGTCAAATCTTAAATACTGGCAGGAGGAATTCCATTTCGACGGCTTCCGTTTCGACGGCGTGACGTCAATGATGTTTGAAAATCACGGCTATTGCGATTTCAGCAGCTACCGCGACTTTTTCTCGCTCAACACGAACGTTGACGCGAGAGTTTATCTGATGCTTGCCAACGAACTTGTCCACGGCATCGATCCGAACGCGATCACCGTGGCGGAAGACGTCAGCTGTTTCCCCGGAATGTGCCTGCCGCTCGAATATGCGGGCATAGGGTTCGATTACCGCCTCGCCATGGGTATTCCGGACGTATGGATAAAGCTGGTGAAAGATCAGCCGCAGGAGCAGTGGGATATGGGTTATCTGTGGCACGAACTGCTCGGAGGACGCCCCGGAGAAAAAAGCATCGGCTACGCTGAATCGCACGATCAGGCGCTTGTGGGGGACCAGTCGCTCATATTCAGGTTCGCTGACGCGGAGATGTATTACGGAATGCAGAAGAACTACCATTCGCCTGTGATCGACCGCGCCGTAGAGATGCATAAGGTCATCCGGCTGCTTACGTGCGCGACTGCGGGCGACGGGTATCTGAATTTTATGGGCAATGAATTCGGCCATCCGGAGTGGGTGGATTTTCCGCGCGAGGGCAACGGCTGGTCATATAAGTACGCGCGGCGTCAATGGTCGCTGGTGCTTGACCCGGAATTAAAGTACGAATGGCTCGCGAATTTTGACCGGGCGATGATCGGGTTCGTTAAAACGCGCGCCCTGCTTTGCTCCGGGCCTGTGCGCTGCATTTGCATTGACAACGGCAGAAAACTCATTGTTTTTGAGCGCGGCGGGTATTTGTTTGTGTTCAATCTTCATCCGTACGTTTCACAGGAAGGCGTTTTCGTAGACACCTGCTTCTCCGGGCCGGGCCGGTACCGGGTCGCGCTTTCGACAGACGAGCGGCCTTTCGGCGGACAGGAGAGGATAAGCAGGGATTACGTTTACCGTACCGAAGCAACGGAATACGGAGAGGGATTCAGAATTTATATCCCATGCCGCTGCGGCGCGGTACTCGAAAAACTCGTTTTGGAGGAACAATATGCTTGAGTTTTTAAAGGACAATATAATACCGATCATGGTCGTGATTTCTGTGGCATTATTTGCGTTCAGGTTTATCAGGCTTATGCGCAGTGAAAAGCAGGCCGAAAGTAAAAAGGCCGCCGGCAGCGAAAGCCCGAAGGCCGATGAGGACGTTGAGCCCGCGGACGGGGACACAACGGAAGACGCCGCTGTGCAGGACGGCGGGACAGTACAGGACGGCGGGACCGGCCGCGAAGGCGTGGACAATTAGAAAAACAGCGTGGACAATTAGAAAAACAGCGGTTTTGCTTGACATCGGGCGCTGCAAAGTGTAAAAATAAATATACGAAACGACACAATAAAAGGAGGATCACACATGAGCTTTTTGGACAAAATAGTTGCCGCCGTAAAAGGCCCGGATAAGGACAAGGACGAGTTTGGACTTAACGAAGAGTGGAAAAAAGACAGAACCGTAACATTGAAGGAATTGCCCGACACGCTTGACGAGCTGAAGGCAGCCGTTGACGTAAAAGACCCCGGAAGCGTCGCTGCGTACTGGCTGTACAGCGTTATGGGGCTCACCGTGGATTATGACGCCGGAATGAGCATGATGAAATATCTGTTTGCTGACATCGAACCGTTCGGACGCGGCTTTACCGAAGGCGGCGGCGCGGGCAGAGCAGGCTGGGATCCTTACTTTAACGACCGCCTTAAAGACGACGGCTACCGCTGGCTCCCCAGAGCATACTTCAAAGGCGCGGTCGCGGACAACGGCTTTATGCCTCCTGCTCCGCTTGCTGTCGAGCTTCATTACAATGCGCCAAACACCGACACGATCAACGGTCAATCCTTCAAGCAGCTTGGCAGGCTTAATATCGTTTACTGGATCCAGAGCAACGCGGCGGGGAACAAGGTCAATATCACTCTCAGCAAGTTTGACGGCAGTGACAGATGGTACGTTACGAGCGGTACTTCGTGCTCCGCGGTTTTCTACGATCAGAGAGCCGGTCTGACGGCCGAAGCTAAAGCGAAGCTGTATTCGTAATAAAAGGCTAAAAGTTGTAAATAGCAGATCAGTATTTTAGAGCAGCGGGCGGGAGAAGTTACCAAAACTTTGCCGCCCGTTGTTTTTTGCGCTGCGCAAGGTTCTGATCCGCGAAGGTTCTAATTTGCTCTAATTTGCATTGCTTCCGGGCCGCGTTTGCGGTATAATTGACGCAGAAAAAATGATGCGAGGTAATTGACGATGCCCTTATTTGAAGTAACTGAAAACGACAGAAGAATTTACGAAACAGAATTGAAAGACTTTCTGCCTGAAAAGATCATTGACGTCCACACACACGTATGGCTCGATGAACTCACGATACCGGCGCCGGAAGACGAAGACCCGAGAGCGGTGACCTGGCCGAACCTGGTCGCGAAGGATAACAGCATCGAGGATCTTCAGGAGACGTACCGCCTGCTTTTCCCCGGAAAAGACGTAAGCGCGCTGATGTTCATCAGCAGAGTCCATGACATCGAAAGCGGCGTAAAGAACAATGAATACCTTTCCGCCGCGTCGCACAGGAGCGGCTGGCCTGCGCTGTACTACAGCCATCCCACGCAGAGCCCGGACGAAGTGGAGCGTATGATCCGCACAGGCGGCTTCCTCGGTATTAAATCATATTTAAGTCTTTCCCCAAGTTATATTCCAGAGGCGGAGATACGCATCTTCGACTTTTTCCCGAAAGCCCAGCTTAAGCGTATGGACGAGATGGGGGCTATCGTGATGCTCCACATCCCGCGAAACGGCCGTCTGAAAGATCCGGTGAACCTCGAGCAGATACTCGAGATCAAGGCCGAATTCCCGAACATAAGGCTGATAATCGCGCACGTTGGCCGCGCATACACGCACAGCGACGTCGGCAATGCATTTACGGATTATCTTTATAAAGCCCCGGATCTTATGTACGATTTTTCGGCCAACTGCTGCGAATATGCTATAACTGAAGTTATCCGCCACGCCGGACCGGAACACGTGATGTACGGCACCGACATGCCGATACTGAGAATGCGCACGCACCGCATAGAAGAAAACGGCACGTACATAAACCTGATACCGCCCGGACTCTACGGCGACCCTTCCCAGGACAGACACCTGCGCGAAGTCAGCGCTGAAGAGGCGGAGAAGATCACTTTCTTCGTGTACGAGGAGCTCCTGGCATTCAAACGCGCGTGCACGACGCTCGGGATGACGAAAAAAGACGTTGAAAATATGATGTACGGTAATGCGAAAAGGCTGATCGAAGGCGCGAGAAAATCGATCTACGGAAATGATTGAACCGGTCACAATATATAAGTGAAAACGACTGAAACGGAGGATACTGGAAAATGAGCGAATGCAAATGTGAATGTAAAAACGCAAAGAAGGTAAAGATCGGATATCTGCCTTTTTATATTAAATTATATGACGACGCTTATCCGCACATAAGGGCCGAGATGGAGGACTACACGCACGAACTGATCGGGATGATAGAAGCAGAAGGGATCGAAGTTGTCCTCGCCGACGAAGTGTGCAGGGTGAAGGAAGAATTTGACCGCGCCGCGGCAAAATTCAACGCCGATCCGGAGATCTGCGCCGTTGTCACACAGCACCTCGCCTATTCGCCTTCGCTCGAATCAATCGGCGCTCTGCTTTCACTGAAAGCCCCGATAATCGTTTTCGATACCACTCCTGCGTACGAAGTCCTGAAATATGCCGAGACCGAAGACCGCATAATGCCGAACCACGGTATCCACGGCGTGCAGGATATGTGCAACATGCTTCGCAGAAACGGCAGACATTACGAGCTCGTGGCCGGTCACGCTAAACACAGCGACGTGATCGGAGAACTTTGCGGCCTGTGCAGAGCGGCGTATACGGCTAAAAACCTCAGAACCTCGCGTATCGGTATGGTCGGAGGCGAATTTGAAGGAATGGGCGATTTCAGAGTTCCGGACGACGAGCTCAGACGTACGCTCGGCGTAGAAACTGTAAGGATGAGCCGCGAAGACGGGCAAAAATTCACCGAAGCCGTTACGGAAGCAGAAATAGACGCGGAAATTGCCGCCGATGCCGAAAGCTTCGAGATACGTGCGAAGGACAACGCCGCGTACCGTGCCGAGACGAAGGCGGGCCTTGCCGTCCGCAAATGGATGGACGCGAACAGCCTCTGCGGCGTGACGGTGAATTTCCTTCATACCGATACCGCCGGCATCCCTAAAATGCCATTCGTTGAATGCTGCAAAGTTCTTTCCCGCTGCCAGGGCTATGCCGGAGAAGGTGATAATCTCACCGCGGCGCTCGTGGGCGCCCTTATCCGCACTTATCCGGACACGACGTTCACCGAAATGTTCACACCGGACTGGGAGCAGAACCTCATACTTCTCAGCCACATGGGCGAAATCAATCCGCGCCTGGCCGAATGGATCACGCTGGACGATAAGCGCTTTACTTATAATTCCTGCGGAAATACTGTCACGCTAAACGGCTGCTACAGGGCCGGAAACGCAGTGCTCGTTAACCTGGCTCCCGCGAAGGACGGATATACGCTTATACTCACAGAAGTTGAACTGACCGGCGACGGGTCGCGCACGGGCGTGTATTCGACGGAAGTTCAGGGCTGGATGAAGCCTGCGCTGCCGCTTCCTGAATTCTTAAAAGCATATTCGATGTACGGCGGCACACACCACTCGGCGATGGTCTACGACGGCGACGTGAACGAGCTCGCCGCATTCGGCCGTTTCATGGGCTTCGAAACGGTGGTTATTTAAGGAGGACGGGCTGCATATGAAACCGAAAATAAGAACGCCGTATTTTGAGATCGGCACGAAAAATTACATTTACGGAGACACTGTACTTGAATACGCGCTGGCAGCGGACAAGGCGGCGGAAAAATACGATATTGACGTCCTGTTCATTACGCCCGCGGTCGAGATCCGCAGAGTCGTTGAGAATACGAAACACCTGATCGTGCTTGCACCGTACATGGATACGCTGAGGCCCGGGCGCGGCATGGCGGATATACTGCCGGAAGCGCTAAAAGCGGCCGGGGCGAAAGGCGTTGTCATCAACCATTGCGAAAAGCCCATGAGCCTTCCTCAGATGAAGGCGACGATCGACCGGGCGCGCGAGCTCGATTTTATCGTTTTTGCATGTGCCGACACGCTTGAGGAGGCAAAGGCGATCGCTCAGCTTCATCCGGATATCATAAACCCCGAGTCTTCTGCGATCATCGGCGGCGGCAACGGCGTTACGCCTATGGATTACGTTATGGATTCTATCCGCGAGATCAAGGCGATCTACCCGGATATCATGGTAGAGCAGGCCGCGGGGATAACGTGCGGCGAGCAGGTCTACGATTTTATTATGGCGGGTTCCGAGGCTGCAGGAGCGGCTTCCGGGATAATGAAGGCGGCTGATCCGATCGCGATGATCGACGAGATGATCGCGGCAACGCGCCGTGCGGCAGACGACCTTAAAAAACGGGAGAAATGACATGGTAAAAAAGTATTCGTTCAAACTTGAATCTAACCACCGGGCCGTGACTTTTCACGACGTTACGGATAAGGTGAAAGAACTTATAAAAGAGTCCGGCATTACCGACGGCATCGCGGTAGTTTATTCGCACCATACGACATGCTCGGTTATAACACAGGAATGCGCATTTGATAAGTCTATGACCGGGCTCGAGACGCTCCAGCAGGATCTGGTCAACGTTTTCGAGGAGTGGATCCCCACCCAGCGTACCGAGGGCATGTACCTCCATCCCGGGCCTGAGGCGCTGGAATTTGCGGAAGAGCACGGCGAGGACAATTTCGGCTGCCACAACACAGACGCACACCTCCGCTCATCGATAATAGGCAGAAACGTCACTATCGTTGTCGACAACGGCGTGGCCGATCTTGGTGAGTTCGGCCGTATCCATTTTATTGACTGGGACCAGACCCGCGGACGCACACGCACGGTCCAGGTCATGCTGATCGGTGAATGAATATGAAATATCTTATCGGCCTTGATATAGGCACTTCTGCGGTCAAAGGCGCGCTGATGGATGCGGACACACGCATCGTAAGCACCTCTTCCGCTCCGTTTACATATTTCCAAGAAGGCACGGCAAAGCTGCTGGATCCGGACCATTTCGTTGACACCTGCAAAAGCGTGATACGGAAGCTGGCGGAGAAAGCCGCGGCTGATGCGGAAAGGTGCGGTAAAGGAGAAAAGGCGGAAATCGTTGCCATCTGCTCCTGCTGCGCCAGCGGATGCCCGTTGTTCCTTGACGCGAATTTAGCGCCCCTTACGCCTATAATAGGGTGGCAGACCTCCGTCGAATGGGACGTTCTCAACAAAGTGTACACAAAAGAAGAGCAGGATGCCTTCTACCGTATCGTGGGTTGGGATTTCTTCGACGGAATGCCTGCCGCGAACCTGGCATGGTTCAAGGTAAACCGCCCCGAAATACTGGAAAGGACCCGCTTCTTATGCATGAGCGCCGAATACCTGAATTACAGGCTCACCGGTCTGTGGGGCCTTTCCCATTCTATGGGCACGCCCTCATACCTGATGGATCAGGAGAAAGGTATTTACAACAGTGCGATGCTTGAAAAATTCGGGCTCCGCGAAGAGATGCTGCCTCCGATATATGACAAAGGTACCGTGCTGGGGGTCGTGAAACCGGAAGCGGCGCAGGAACTCGGATTGGGCAACGACACGAAGATCGTGCTCGGGACTTTTGACCACCCGTCCGGAGCGCTTGGCGCGGGAGTGATCGACGAAGGCGAAATGTTATTGTCCTGCGGCACGTCCTGGGTGGAATTCTTCCCCGTAGCTGACCGCGAATTCGCACTCACCACCGGAGGGCTAGTTGACCGCTTCATGTTAAACGGCGCGCCGTATTGCGTGATGAAATCCCTCGAATCGGTCAGCGATAAGATCAACGGCCTCCGGGAAAAGCTGCTGGGTAAGATCGATTTCAGCGAAAACGATGCTCTGATCCAGGCGTCGGAACCGGGAGCACACGGGTTGAAGTTCGATTTCACGGATGGCGACGCCGAGCGTGCGAAAGGTTTCTCCAGAGCAGATATCGCCAGGGCAATTATCGAGAGTGCCGCTGTCATGCTCAGGGACAATCTCCGTCAGCTCGAACTTTGCGGTCTCAGGGCGGACGATCTCACAGCGATCGGCGGTATTACCAATTCTGCCACGTGCGTGAACGTGATATCCGAAATTCTCGGGCGAAAGGTTAAAGTTGTCAACGGCCAGGCTGCCGGAGCTGTGGGTTCCTGTCTGCTTGCCGGTATCGGCACAGGCGTGTTCCCGTCGGAACGCGAAGCTGTAAATATCATGATGGCGCGTCTTAACGCCCCGGAGGAGTGAGTGTTTTGAAGAAGGAATCGCTGGAACAGGCGCTGAAAGTGTACGAGATCGAAAGCGAATGCATCCGGGAGATGGCAACGTATTTTGATGAAGAAGCGTTCGGGAAAGCTGCGGAATTGCTCAAAAATGCCCAGCGGATAGGTGCATCGGGCTGCGGTCACTCGGGTATATTGTGCCAGCACTTCGCTCACCTGATGTGCTGCATCGAGCAGCCTGCAAAGTTCATTCCGCCGTCGGAAGCGGTACACGGGGGCACCGGGTTCCTGCAGAAAGGGGACGTCTGCCTGCTCGCGTCGCGCGGAGGGAAAACGGCCGAACTTATACCGATACTTGACATCTGCCGCGAAAAAGGGGTCAAGGTGATAACAGTGACTGAAAATACGGAATCGCCCCTCGCAAAAGGCGCGGACGTTGTCCTAAAACAGCACGTGAACCGCGAGACGGACAAATATAATTGTCAGGGGACAACGTCGAGTACGTCTCTGGCTGTTATTTTTCATATTTTGCAGACGATCCTGATCGAGGAGACGGGGTTTAAGAACGAGCAGTTTGCGCTGATACACCCAGGAGGAGCGGTTGGCCAGCGACTGAACAAGTTGTAAGTTGCAAGTGGCAAGTTGCATGTTAAAAGTTGTAATTTGCAGTTAAAATAAAGAATATCTGTATTACGGAGGGAAACAAATGGAATTTAAGGTTTATCAGAAGGAACTGGAACTGCAGTCGAGGGGCTGGATACCGACGTTTCACGATGTGTCGAAGGAAGTGCTTGAGATAGTAAAGGCTTCAGGCGTAAAAAACGGAACGGTGGCGATTGCCTCCCATCACACCACGTGTTCGGTGATGATACAGGAATGCTCGCACGATATTGACAGCTTCGATATCGAATATCTGCAGCACGACCTTCTTGACATTATGCGCAAACTTATCCCGGATTTTGCCGAGGAGCATCAGTACCGCCATCCCGGACCGATCCACCTGCAGTTTGGCCGCTACGTGAACGAGCCCGGTGATTTTACGAGTATGAACACAGACGGACATCTGCGCTCCGTGTTTTTCGGCCGCAGCGAAGTTATGACGATCAAGGACGGCGAGCTGGACGGAGGCGAATTTGCGCACATTTATTTCGTTGACTGGGATCACGTCCGCGCACGGAGGCGTCAATTAAACATCACCGTTATGGGTACGACGGAGGACGTCGAAGATCGCAAGTGGAACGGCGGCGAGGTGGTCAATACGCTTCGCAAGTATACTGACGAGGAGAAGGCGTTTGACGAGCACTATACGCTGCAGCAGAAGAGATGAAACTGTATTTTATCCGGCACGGTGATCCGGACTACGAACACGATACCATAACGGAGCGCGGAAAAATAGAGGCTCAGGCGCTGGTGCCGAGAGTCGCTGAATTGAACGCCGACGCATATTTCTGCTCGCCGCTCGGAAGGGCGCGCGACACAGCCGCACCGTCGCTCAAATATCTGGGAAAGACGGCCGAAATAAAAGACTGGCTGCAGGAATTCAACGCACCGATCATTGACCCGTACGTCGGAGGCATACGGTGCGCGTGGAATCTTGCCCCGTCGATGTGGACCGGCGACGCTAAAATGTATGATAAGGATAACTGGTTTAAGACCGAACTTATGAGCACGGGCAACGTCGCAGGCGAATTTAAGCGCGTGTGCGACGGCCTTGACGCGCTGCTCGCGGAATACGGTTACGAGCGCATCCCGGGCGGGAACAACACCTATAAGGTCGTGCGTCCGAACACCAAGTCGCTCGTGTTTTTCTGCCATATGGGTATTTCGCTGGTGCTGATGTCGCATCTGTTCGGGATCTCCGGGCCTTGTATGTGGCAGGGCTTCTGCCCGCTTCCGACTTCGGTCTCGCTTGTCGAGACGGAGCAGTGGGAGAAGGGAATCGCGAATTTCAGGGCGGTCTATGTGGGAGACGTTTCGCACCTTTATGCGGCCGGTATCGAGCATTCGATGTCTGGCTTCGCCTGCGAAGTGCTTCCGGAATAACACGGCCCCGGACCGGCAGGGTACCGCCGGGTAACTATCAAAATACGGCCGCAAATTTACAACAACGCAAAGGAGTTACGGGAACATGAAGCTCAATTACAAAAGGACTATTCTTGTAGGATTTGCCTTCTTCCTTATATGCCTTTTCTGGCAGGCGTACGATAACATCGTGCCGCTGATCCTGACAAACAAATTCGGAATGTCGCAGACCTGGTCCGGCGTAATAATGGCGATGGACAACATCCTTGCCCTGTTCCTTCTGCCCGTGTTCGGCGCGCTTAGCGATAAGGTAAAGACAAAAAGCGGCAGGCGCACGCCGTTCATAATGGTAGGAACGATCCTTGCCGCCGTACTTTTCATTGGCCTCTCCGTAGCGGATCATAAACAGCTCGCTAAACTTCAGGACGTGACGCCGGACAAGTACGAGACTTCGCTTTCGGTTTTGTACGATGCGAATCCGAAGATCACTGAGCCTGCCGAGGCGACGGACGGAAAGAACTTTTTCGATGCGCTTAAGGATGTATTCGCGGTCAAAGATAAGAAGCCCCTCAATGAGCTGATTTCGAGAGAAGATTTCCTTAACATAAAAATGTTTACGACCGACGGGAGCGGCCGGGAAACAAAGACCGCCACGGATGAATACAACAACTACGTTGTCCCCGCGCGCAACGCGTACGCATGGCAGCAGACCGCAAATTCACCGGTGACGCTGGTGTTCTTCGTTGTCCTCCTGCTCGGCGTGCTGGTGTCAATGGGCGTCTTCCGCTCGCCGGCCGTTGCCCTCATGCCTGACGTCACGCCCAAACCGCTGCGTTCCAAGGGCAATGCGATCATAAACCTTATGGGCTCGTTCGGCGGGATACTTGTCCTCGTGCTCGGTATGCTGTTCAAGACGGGCAACGTCCGTAACGCGCTTATGAGCTACATTCCGTTCTTCTGCACCGTCGCCGGCATAATGATCATCGCGCTCGTTATTTTCAGACTGACTGTGAAAGAGCCTCAGTGGGCGATGGAAGCGGCCGGGATCGACGCGAAAGCAGAGAGCGAAGCGGGGAACGAGTCCGCATCCGATTCCGGGAAAAATCCGGAAATATCCGGAAATAACCGGAAATTAACGAAGGCGGAGCGCAGATCGCTAATATTCATACTGCTCTCCGTTGCCCTCTGGTACATGGGCTACAACGCCGTTACGAGCAAATATTCGGTGTACGCCGGAAGCGTGCTGAATATGGACTATAACATGACGCTCATCATTGCCCAGGCGGCGGCAATAATCTCGTACATCCCGATCGGGCTGCTGTCAACAAAATTCGGGCGCAAGAAGACTATAATCGCCGGTGTGATCATGCTTGCCGTGGCGTTCGGTTCCGCGTCGTTCATGCGCGCCGGAAGCCCGCTGCTTCTTATGAACGTCCTGTTCGCGCTCGCGGGCATCGCGTGGGCAACGATTAACGTGAATTCTTTCCCAATGGTCGTCGAGCTCGCTTCGAGCAGCAACGTCGGAAAATACACCGGTTATTATTACACGTTCAGCATGGCGGCGCAGGTCGTGACGCCTATCCTGAGCGGTATATTCCTTGACATCCGCTTCACGACGCTGTTCCCGTACGCTACGGTGTTCGTGCTGCTCGCGCTGGTGACGATGCTCTTTGTGAAGCACGGGGACGCGAAGCCGATGGCGGCAAAGGATAAGATGGAGTACCTGGGTGGAGAGGAGAATTAAGTTAAGAGTTAAGAGTTAAGAGTTCAGAGTTAAGAGTTAAGAGGCGAACCGAGTGATGGCACGAATTTTGGGTCTACTGCGAACCCCGGAATCGGTTCGCAGTTCGGTCAAACAAAATTCTTAGCCATTCACTCGGCTTCGCAGAAGTTTAAGTGGAGTATATAGAGTTAAGAGTTCAGAGTTTTGCAACTTGCAACTTATCACTTGCAACTTTCAACTTGAAACTTGCCACTTGCAACTTGCCACTTGCAACTTGCAACTTTCAACTTGCCACTTGCAACTTAAAAAGCTATGATTGGTTTTGTGATTTTTGGAATAGTTGTTGCGGCGCTGGGTCTGCTGGTGCTTTTCCTGGTGTTTCCGGCGGTCAGAAGACATCCGGACAGGGCAATGTTTGACGGAAAATGTATTGCCCACCGCGGCCTTCACGGCGGTGCGGAGAACGTGCCGGAGAACTCCCTGCAGGCATTTGAAATTGCCGCGGAAAAAGGTTATCCGATCGAGACGGATATACACGTTACGAAGGACGGACGCGTGGCGGTGTTCCATGACGACGACCTAAAACGCATGTGCGGCGACGAACGAAAACCGGAGGAATTGACGCTGGACGAACTGAAGGCAATGAAGCTGGCAGGTACGGAGCAGACGATCCCGTCGCTCGAAGAATTGCTCGCGCTAGTTCACGGACGCGTTCCGCTGCTGATCGAATTCAAATGCACCAGCCTGAACGTCACGAAAAGATTGTGCGAAGCAGCGGCGCCCGTATTGGATGCTTACGAAGGGAAGTACGCGGTCCAGTCGTTCTTTCCGTTCGTGCTGCGCTGGTATAAGAAGAACCGCCCGAAGGTGATGCGCGGGCAGCTCGCGGAAGGCTTTTATAAAGACGCGTTTCCGAGACAGCTCGCCGGAGCGCTTTTGTTCAACGCTTTGGGCAGGCCGGACTTCGTATCGTACGACAGGAGGAACTGCCGCAACATATTTTTCAGACTTTGTACGCGCTTGGGAGCGATGCCGCTGGGCTGGACGTTCCGCTCGAAGGAAGAGCTCGGGAAGGCGCGGAAATACTATAAAGGATACATTTTTGAGAACGAGGAGACGATAAGATGAGTAACGAAAACGAAACGATCAAAAACGGCGGTCAATGGGACCTCGCCATACTGTACGACAGCTTCGACGACCCGAAATTAGCGGCGGACGTTGACACCATGAGAAAGAAGATAGACGAGGTCAACGCAATTGCCCCCGCTCTTGCAAATATGCCTCACAAAGACTTGCTGCACCGGTATATTGACCTGAACGAAACCATTTCGCTGCTGTCATACAAGTTGTTCGGATACGCGAATCTCGTATACGCCACGAATACGTCCGACGTCAATGCTGCCGGTCTTATGGGCAGGATGCAGGCAATGCTTTCGGAGATCTCCGCCGCGGATACCGTTATCAGGCACGCGATCAGCGACATGGACGATCTGGAAGAACTGATCGCCACGGACGGAACGCTTAAAGAATATGCTTTCTTCCTTCGCAAGATAAAAGAAGACAGCAAATACCTGCTTAGCGAAAAAGAAGAGCAGCTGTTCGCGCTGATGAACATCTCGGGCGCTTCGGCGTGGTCAGACCTGCACAGCACGCTCACCAGCACAGTGAGCGTTGACTACAGGGGAGAGGAGATACCGCTTTCTGCCGCGAGAAATCTGGCGTACGACGGTGATCCGCAGGTTAGAAAAGATGCGTACGAGGCTGAGCTGGCGTGCTATCCGAAGGTGGAGAAATCTGCCGCGTTCGCGCTAAACAGCATTAAACTTCAGGTGCTGAACGAATGCAGGCTGAGAGGATTCGAGTCTCCGCTGGATCAGGCGCTGTATAATTCCCGCATGAGCCGGAAGACGCTCGACGCCCTTATCGGTGCGATGAACGACTATATGCCTAAATTCAGGGAGTACCTTAAGGCGAAGGGCAGAGCGCTCGGGCACGAAAACGGACTTCCGTGGTACGATATGTTTGCGCCTATGGGCACGCTCGATAAGAAGTACACAGTCGATGAAGCGAAAGCTTACCTGCTCGGGATCTTCGGAGATTTTGATAAGGATCTGCACGATATGGTGAAGCGTGCTTTCGAGGAGAGCTGGATCGATTTCTTCCCGCGCAAGGGAAAAGTCGGCGGCGCATTTGATTCCGGCGTTCCCAGCGCGAAGCAGAGCCGCGTGCTGACAAACTTCGACGGCGCTTTCGGCGATATCGTCACGCTCGCGCACGAGCTTGGCCACGCGTTCCACGATCAGCAGGTGTTCTCGCACTCCGTCATTCAGCAGGACTATTCCATGCCTGTCGCGGAAACGGCGTCAACGTTCAACGAAGTTCTCGTTGTCAGCACCGCGATCGAGCGCGCGGAAACAAAGGAGGAAAAGCTTGCCCTCATCGAGAGCCAGCTACAGGATGCAAACCAGATCATCACCGATATTTATTCGCGCTACCTCTTCGAAACGTCCGTATTTGATAACAGGGACAATGAATTTATGAGCCCCGAGCGTATGTGCGAGCTTATGCATAAGGCGCAGCTTGCTTCGTACGGCGACGGCATCACCGAGGACACGCTCCATCCGTATATGTGGCTGTGCAAGGGCCATTATTACAGCGGCGGGCTTAGCTTCTACAACTTCCCGTACGCTTTCGGAGGACTGTTCGCCAGAGGCCTCTACGCGCTTTATAAGAAGCAGGGGAAGGATTTTGTGCCGCTTTACAAGGCGCTGCTTCACGCAACGAGTGTGAACAATGTCGAGAACACTGCGAAAATGGCCGGGATCGACCTCACGGATAAGGCGTTCTGGTGCGAGGGTCTTCAGTCGCTGTCGGACGAGATCGACGAATTTATTGAGCTTACAAAATAAAATAAATAGCCGGAAGCGGGGCTGATTCTATGGCAGCTATCATCAAAGCCAAAGAGACAATGAGTGCGAGGGAGCGCGTAGAGCGAACGTTTGCATTCGAGAAGACAGACAGAGTGACCATAGGATATGACACAAACGGTTTTATCCACGCAAAACTTTGCGCTGCGCTGGGAGTGCGTCCGGAAGACAGACGCGCTCTCGACGACGCGCTGGGCGTTGACTACACCGGAATAAACGCCCCGTTCACCGGCAAAAATCCGTACCCGGAAAAGCCCGACAGACACGTTGACGTTCTGGAAGGCTGCTACATGCGCTGGGTGCCGAACCAGTACGGCGGATACTGGGACTTCTGCGATTTCCCCCTGAAAGACGCGGAGGACGAAGAATTTGATAACTATCCGATACCGAGTCCGGATGATTTTGACTACGACGCGGCTCTTTCACAGGCAAAGGCGCTGAGCGGCCGTTATGCGCTGTACGTGGGGCACGCGGGCGTTCCGGATATTATCAACTCCAACGGGCGGATAATGGGTATGGAAGACGTGCTCGTGCACCTTATGCTCGAGGACGGGGCGGCAATGGATTTTATGCGCCGCAGGGCGAAGTCGCAGCTTGAGGTCATGTACAGGACGATCGAAAAGTGCAGAGACTACCTGTCGTTCGTATGGCTCGGGGAGGATCTGGGCACGCAGCGCACGCCGATGATCAGCCTTGAACTGTACCGGAAGGTAATGAAGCCGATACACAAACAGTTTATTGACCTCGCAAACTCGTACGGGCTGCCGGTGATGATACATACGTGCGGCTGCTCGTCGTGGGTCTACGAAGATTTCATTGAGATGGGGGTAAGGGGCATCGATTCCCTGCAGCCCGAGGCGGTCAATATGTCGCCGGATTATCTTCTTGACCACTTCTCCGGGCGCCTGACGCTGCGCGGGTTTATTTCGACAGCGGGACCGCTCGCTTACGGAACGGCGGAGGAAGTGGACGAATATTGCCGCAAAACGCTCGAAAAATGCATGCCGCACAGAGGGTACCATTTTGCGCCTTCGCACGCGATCCAGGACAATTCTCCGGTGGAGAACGTTCTTGCGATGTATCAGGCGGCGCATAAATACGGGGTTTATGAGTGATATTATCCGGAAATCAATCGACGTCTTCCGGCCGCACGGTGACGGTGCGGAAATCAGAATAAGTGACCGGGGCAAAATTAATCAAGCCGATCAATATCATAGGAAACGCTGAATAACTTCGGGATTGTTGAGCGCGTTTTCGAGTATACGGCTCAAGACGGAAGTATAGCCTTTCCCGAGCGACTTTGCTTTTTTTAGTGCCACAGGGGACAGACGAAGCGTGACTGTCTTCTTTTGCCTGTCGGCTCTTCTTTCAGCAGCGAGTTTCATCATGTGCAGAAGCTCTTCCTCAGTATACTCTGGACAATCTTCGTCCGGAGCAGCAGGCTTATGCTCCATCTCTTTCATCATATTCTTTTGCGCCTCGGTCAAAGGTTTATCAAAATCAATTTCTTTGCGAATAATCATTATACAATCTCCTCTCCTGCTTTGTTGCCTTCCTGGCGGATATAAGTCGTATTACATCATTGCGCTCTGTAAAAACAACAGTGACGATATACATGACTTTTCCGATCATTCCGATTGTTATATATCGATCTTCTTCATTAGAATGTGCGACATCATATAACTCTATTCTGTTTTCATCCGCAAACACTCTGGCTGCTGTTTCAAAATCAATTCCATGTTTTGCAATATTACATTTCTCTTTTTCATCGTCCCATTCAAAGCACATTATAATACCTCCGCCTATGGCAGCATTATAGCAAATTGTAACACAAAATGCAATACAATTTTTCCCGCAATTATAGTCGCAATTTTTGCCGCAGATCGAATTCGGTGGGTTTAAAGAAGATGTAAAAGGAAGGGATTCAGGATAAACCTTGAGCTAAAAGTATCATTTTAGATATGCAAAAAAGGAAACAAAGATGGAACTCGCGACTTGCCACTTATATATTCTCCGGTCTTACAGTAACCGTCCTGAACCCGGAATACGTGACCATCCCTGGCTTTCCGCCGGGGATCTTTTTGACATTTTTGACGGCGGTGAAATCTACATTCACCTTTGAACCGGAGCGCTGGGAACTGTAGTAGGCGGCCAGAGCGGCAGCAACCTCGATATCAGCATCGGAAGCGGTATTGACGCCGGATTCTTTTAGCTTCAGCACCACATGGGAGCCGGGAGCGTTTTTAACGTGGAACCACAGGTCTTCGGGGGCGGCGTCACGCAGGGTCAATTTTTCATTTTGGCGGGAATTTCGGCCGATCAGAATGCGCTTGCCAGAAGGGGAGAAGCGCTGGATCGGTTTAGTTAAACCGACCTCTTCGGCCTTGGCAATGTCACGACAGCCCGCACCGATGGTGCCGTTGCCGCCTCCTTTGCCGCCCTTTCCGGCCGCAGACTTGGCTTTGGCGGCATTGGCCCTGGCACGCAGGCTCTTTTTCGATGCCGGTTTTCCGCCCAGATATGCGGAAAGAGGCTGAACGGGAGCTCCTCCGCCTTTTGATGAAGCTTTTTGAGAAACCTCTGTATCGCCGTTGCCCCCCGGAACACCGCGCTTTTCGCGCGAATGCGCTTCATCCGCATACACTTCTTCACGAATGTCCGCGATCTCGTCGAAACCGGTGGAATTATCGAGCATTGCCTTTAAATTATCGAGATAATCGAGCTCCAGACGCACTGAAGCCGCCAGTTTGCTCACGTTTTCGACCGTCGCGCGGTGCTTACGGTAACGTTTGAAATAAAGCTGCGCGTTCCCTGCGACGGTGCGGGAAGGATCAAGCTCAAGCGTGATCTCCGGGCTTTCAGCTGCGTAAAAATCGGTCAAAGTGACGCTTCCGGCGTATTCAGGCAGGTTATATAGCTGAGCGGTCAGAAGTTCTCCGAGTTCTTTTTCGCGCGCAAAATCCGCCGCGGCGTCAAGTTCGCGCCCGTATTCTTCGAGCTTCTTAGACAGCTTTTCGACGTTCGCGCTGATGCGCCTGGCAACGGCCGCTTTTTCGCGCTCGAGTTTCTCCGCCTGGCCTTTTTCGGTATAGTAGCTGTCGACGGCGAGGTTTACTGTATTGTACGTCGATTTTACGCTGTACGCGTTGCAGCACGCGCGCATGCAATGGAATTCTTTTCCGTCCTTAAGAACGGCAGGTTTATACGCGCCTTCCGCGATCTGCGCGGCGGCCCGGTCAAGGCTGTTTATGAGTCTTTCTGTTTCTCCCTCTTTCAGCGCGGCCGGAGGGGCGGCGGGGTCAATATCCGCGTCGATGCATATTGCGTCGCACAGCATCGGACTGAATCCGGCGGCAACGGACAGCAGGCATTTCGATACGGTCTGCGCCGCGGCTTCGCTTAATGTGCGCTTTATAAGCTCCGGCGTGAGTTCCAAAGGACTGATCTTATCCTGAGCCGGCGGCGGAGTGTACGGCCTTGCTGGCATGATCTCGCGGTAGCGGTTAACGGAAAAGTCCGCGTGCCTTATCGCATCGTGTATTGTCCCGGCGGAGTTCAGCAAAATGATATTGCTCTGGCGGTTCATGATCTCGAGAACAAGGCGCTTGATCTCGTTGTCACCCATCTCGTTCCTGGTCTCGAACTCCAGCACTGCCACGCGGTCAAACCCCTGCTGCCGCACGGCGGAAAGCCTTGCCCCTGTAAGGTACTTTCTCAGCACCATGCAAAAAGGCGGGGGCAGCGCGGGATTTTCTTTTTTGTTTCGCGTCAGG
The DNA here is from genome assembly GCA_017508875.1 of Clostridia bacterium. Lineage (GTDB taxonomy): Bacteria > Bacillota > Clostridia > UBA1212 > UBA1255 > UBA1255. The sequence goes on from JAFWQX010000073.1 coordinate 24,345, forward strand.
TGTATGCGCGCGGAGGCGGGATCTGCGCTCAGCAGCAGGCGGTAATGTTCCGAGGACGCGTGAATGAGTAAAACGAGCTCACCGGGCTCGGGCTGGAATATTTTTTCCACTCTTCCTCCGGTGAGCAGGCCGCTCAGTTCATCTATTACCGCGTGCAGAACGACGCCGTCGAATGCCATTTAATAAGTATCCTTTCAGTCAAGCTGTTTGCGAAGCTTAGCGAACTTCGGAGATTTGCTGTCAAGCATAGCGAAAGACTCTTCCGTGGGAATATCTTCCTTGCCCGCGAGCAGTTAGTTTCTTAGTACGCCGGTCAATATAAACGGTCTTACGAATGCGGAGTGTATTACGCTCCAGATAAGTATTCCGGCTAATACCGCGGCGGCAATTGCGAGGGTTTTAGGGTTGGAAAGTATTCTGGTCATCGTATCGGTTTCTTCGGCGTTAGCCGCTGCGAATTCAAGTGCGAAGCGCTCAAATGCGGCGGGGAAGAACGAGAAGATCAGATAAAATATTCCTGCGAATACTCCGCCGATTGCAAGCAGCGACAGGAGCGTCATTCCGAATATGCGGCCCATGTTTTTGGCGAAGGTCTTGCCGTGCTTGAAGAAAAGCACCGCACCTTCACACGTTGCCCGCACCGCACCTTTATCTTTGCGGAAGAACACCCAGCCGAGGCAGCAGTCGCACAGGTAGGCGACGAGGGTATTGACCGCTGTCGATATTGCAGAGCCTACTGCATTTCCGGTGTCTCCGCCGATCGCGCCGCCTACTTTGGTTATAGCGCGTCCGAGCTGCGAGAAGATGCCGCGGATGGCTGCAGTAACCGCAAAGAAGCCGGCAACGGTGGCGAAGCGCTCTTTTACTTCGCGTTTTCCTTCCTGGTATACGTTTTCGGGCAGTTCGCCCTCAATGATTCCTCTTGTCATCATTGCGACCTGGCCGGCTTTGTAGAGGTATGCAACGAAGCGGGCGAGCAGTGCGAGAATGATGAGGCCGACAACTAATCCGATGACGAGCCCGATGGGGCCTTTGTCAAAGAATTATTCGGCAATAAAGAAGCCGCCGACAGTGAGCCCGGCAAGTATTGCCAGCGAAATTATGTCGAAGATCAGCCTGCGTATCGAAAATCCTAACGTTTTCCTGTAGATTTCACCGTTTGTCATGAGGGTTCCTCCCTGTGTCTGGTCGTTTTGTTTTACCGGCGGACGTCAACGTGCCGGAGCAGTGTTATTATAGACTTTTCACGCGCCGGGCGCAACTGCAGGCGGCGGGCAACGGGGAACTATCTCAGATGTGTTAAGAGTTAAGAGTTAAGAGTTCAGAGTTCGGAGGTAAGGCAGAGCGAATGCCGGATGCTGCAGTGTGAATTGCTAGTTTATACGGCCGCATTCCGCTTTTTCCCTATTTGCGGCCGTATCGATTACGGCCGCAGCTCTGTCTTTTTTCAATTGCGGCCGTATCGGTGAGGAAGGTATACGGCCGCATTCCTCCTTTTTCCCTTTTGCGGCCGAATAAATGAGCGAAACGCACGGCCGCAGCTCTGTCTTTTTTCAATTGCGGCCGTATTGGTA
>JAFWQX010000074.1 GCA_017508875.1 Clostridia bacterium
CGGATGATGACACGAATTTTGGGTCTCATGCGTTCCCTTCATTAATTCGCATTTCGGTCAAACAAAATTCTTAGCCATCTATCCGGCTTCGTGCGTGACCGAACGAGGTAATGAATGCCTAGACCACAACAAATAAACAAAATTCTTTGCCATTCACTCGGCTTCGCTGAAGTTTAAATGAAGTTTAGGGAGTTAAGAGTTAAGGGTTAAGAGTTCAGAGTTAAGAGTTAAAAGTTTGAAAATTTGCGGCAGAGCCATTAAAAGTTGTCAATGCACCTTTTTTTTGATATAATGAGAACGACAAAGGAAGGATCGTAGTGAGTTATTGCCGTCCTTCTCTCGTATGCAGGTGCGTCTGATTTTTTAACCGGGCCCGTGCAATATTTTAAGGAGGAATGTAAAATGAAAAAAGTAATCATAGTTCTGCTCGGAATCTGCATGATAATGACAGCGATAGCCGGGACCAGGACCGTCCGTGCTGCAGACTACTCGCTCGAAGTATCCGTGCTCGACGGGAAAATGATTATTGATGCAGATGGTGATTTCGGAGACAAAGACTGGATCGGGATCTACAAGCAGGGCGAATCGCCCGATCCGAACAACGGCGGTGTTGGCTCGATCGTATGGTGGTATATAAATGAATTTCCCGATACGGTCACAATTCCGGACGACGTAGACAGTTTGACAAAGAACGAAAGATTTGCAGAATTTATTGTCGACGGAAAGATCGTCCCGGGTGCGTATTCAGTCATTGCAATGGAGAACGACGGATACAATATGATCGGAGAGCTTGAACCCGTAACCGTAAATATCGAATCATCGGAAGCCGAGAACGCAGTCGATTACGACGCGAGTTCTTACGAGGGTATGGAGTTTCAGCAGATATACTGGAACGGAATCAAGTTCAACAATTATGAAGGCGGCGAAAGTCCGCTGACGGCGCTCGGCACTATTCTCACTCCGGACGGCGTGGTCGATGACGCCGGCGGATCAGGAGTAAGCCTCGGCCTCGCAGGCTGGGTCGGTTTCGATCAGGAAATAGTGGCGTTCGGCTCTATCGTTAACGGTAACATAACTTGGAACGACGCATTTGACCTCGGAACGAACGACACGATCAAAGCAGAAGATAAAGGCGGAAAATATGCCAAACAGTTCAAAGTCGATATTGACATAAGCACGCTTTACGGAAATTATACGGCAGGAGTCGTCGCCGGGCTTGCAGACGGAACGACAGTAAAACTGAATTCTACTTCAAATCCTGAAAACAACACGTTTATCTCTTTCATCGGGCCGGTTCCGGCTACTGGTGAATTCGAAATCGAGACAGGCGATGACGTCGATAAAGTTCCCGGCGCGCTTCTTATATTCGACGAGGAGGACAAGTATTCTCCGTTTATCGAAGGCCAGAACGATATTCCTTCTATCGAATACGATGCGGAGCGCAAGTGTTTCGTTGTGACAATGGAAGAATCGTATGATCCCTTCTTCACTTTTTCTTTCCCGAAACTCGTACTTGAAGAGGAGATGGATGAGCTTTACGCCGATGATTACAAAGTGATATCACTCGGTGTGCGCTTCAATTCCCAGCTCGGAACTAAAGGACAGTTCTTCTACCAGACGTCGGATTTCCCCGGCTACAGCGAGCCTCAAAGTTTCCATATTAATTATGCTAAAACAAATGATTATCAGAATGTTTACATCGACCTGAGAGATGCGGAAAACTGGTCCGGAACCATCGGCGGACTTCGCCTTGATCCGCTTGCTTCGTGCCTTGAACACTGCGAATATGAAATATATTACGTAGGCTTCTTTAAAACGGCAGCCGGCGCGGTAGAATTCGGAGAAAACTGGGAAAACGCGATGAAAAACGGCACGGAGTTAGCTCCTGTCGCAACGGCATCTCCGAAACCCACGACCGCACCGACGCAAGTTCCCGCCACGGCAGAACCCACTGCGGCTCCCACGGAAGCTCCCACGGAGAGCGCTGACAATACTTCCGAGCCTCAGCCCGCTACAGACGCTCCTAATAACGGCGGCAAGGATAATTCAGGCGACAATACTTCCGGCAAAAAGGGCCTTGGCACCGGCGCGATCATCGGCATCGTATGCGGCGCAGTTGTTTTAGCGGCGGCAATCGCTGCAGGCGTTATCGTTGCGAAGAAGAAGAAAAAATAACAGGGTGAATAATCTTTAGATTATCTGAGACTTGCAGTAATACCCCCGGCGCTGTTAATTTAAGGCGCGCCGGGGGTATTTGTTTTATTATCTTCTGAAGTCCGGGGCATTGCCGCCGTATATACCGACTCACGACACGGCAGCAAACAGCGAAAAGAGAGCGAAAAGCTGCGATCCTGACGACGATCTGATTATTGCCAAAATCACCGCGACAATGGTATAATGAAGGTGAACTTTTTAGAATTGACCAGACGTGTAAATACTGTTACGGGGGAATTTAATATGAAAAGCGGCAATAAAATATTGACAATTGCAGTTGCGATCGCGTTGACCGCGGCATTGGCTGCCTGCGGCGTGAAAGATAATAACGTTAAACCGGTCGTGACGGATACTCCTGCAAGCTCACAGGCGGAAACGGCGTTGCCCACAGGCGAAGTTACACCGCCTTCCGCGACAGAAATCGCAGCGACCGAAACTAACGCCCCGACTCCCGCCGCCACTTTGACTCCCGCTCCGACCGAGACCCCGACGGAAATACCGACGGAAATACCAACTGAAATACCGACTGAAGTTCCGACGGAAGAACCGACGGAAGAACCGACGGCCGCTCCTACCGAAACACCTTTCGAGCGCCCGATGGTCAAATTTGACGACATGGACTACTCACGTCCGGACGAACAGACGCTCATCAAACAGATCGGTAAAATCAAAGAAATAATTGACGCAGGAAAAGAGACGACGGACAAAATTCTTGAAAGACTGTCGCATTTTATAGGTACGGAGATCGCCGACTGGAACACGATGTACGCTATAACGAATATAAAATTCTCGATCGAGCCGCACAGCGAGAAATGGTCGGGCGAGATGCAGTTTTTCAACGAAAACAATCCGAAGATCGAAAACAAATTTGACAGCCTGCTCGTGTCGTGTGCAAAGTCTAAATATAAAGAAGCGATAGAGACGCAGCTCCTCGGCGAAGGAATGCTGGACCCGTACGTTGACGGCCCGCTGTACACCGAAAAGCTGGCAGCGCTGAAGCAGCAAGAGGCGGAACTGGTTACTGAATATGAAGCTTTCGACATAAACAGCATGGTTTTCGATGTAAGCGGATATCACGGAACGATTGAAGAAATCATCCAGCAGCTTATTAGTTCGGGTCGTATGTTGGATCATTACGATATTGTTATGAACCGCATACAGCAAGAAATAACAGGAAAAACCGGCAAGATCCTTGTCGACCTCATTAAAGTCCGCCACGCCATTGCCGCAGCAGCCGGGTATGACAATTACGAAGAGTACGCCTTCGCCGAAGAACTCGGGCGCGACTACTCCCCCGCCCAGGCCGCTGCACTCGCGGAAGCCATACGCGATAAGCTTGCACCTCTCGTCGGAAAGTTTACCGAATCGGGTCAGTTTATAGATGATTATATACAATATCTCCAGAATCCGCCGATGGTCTCGTACGGCGAGATAATGGAATTCAGTGAGAAAGGCTTTGCGGACATCGATGCGTCATTTACGGAAGCGCTCGAGTATATGCAGGAGCTGGAGCTTTGCTACCTCGGATATGACGAAGAGCAGGTCGGAATGTCGTTCACAACATTCATCCAGAATTACTTTGCGCCTTATATCGTTATCCAGGGCGACAGCAGTATTTCCGATCTGCTTACGTTCGTTCACGAATTCGGCCATTTCTATGACAATTACTACAATCTCGGGACAAATACGAATCTTGACGTCAGTGAAGTGCCTTCAACAGCGCTTGTATACCTGTTTTCCCGCCACCTTGATAAGATCTCGGGCTTTAATGAGCAGCAGCGCAAAGCGTACGCTTCGGAGATGAAAATGGACGCGCTCGAGACGTTCATCTCGCAGGCAATGTATTATCTGTTCGAGCATCGCGCCTACGCCCTTAGCGACGATGAGCTGACCGTAAAGACGCTCAGCTCCATCGCCAGAGATCTGGGCAAAGAATTCGGCATCGAGGATTCAGGCTTTGACAGCAGCTGGCCGTTTATAACGCATTTTTATATGCAGCCTTTTTACGTAATAAGCTACGTGACGTCAAGCATGGTGTCGATCCAGATGTATGAGAAAGAAGTTGCGAAGGCCGGGAGCGGGCTCGCCGTATATCTGGATTTTGTGGGCAATTTCGATCCTTACGAACCGTTCCTCGAATGTGTTGACCGCGTCGGACTCAGATCACCTTTTGCCGACGGAAGCGTCGATGCGCTCGTGACGTCAATATCAAAGATGCTTAGTTGACGGACTGCAATGCGGGGGCAAACGCTTATGAGAAAGCCGCCGCAAGAGCCGCAGAAAAAGTGCCCGGACAATACTACAGGTCCTGCTTTTGGACCATCATGACAATGGCCTTAACGAAATCAAGCTGTTTCGGGGTCAGGCAGCGCAGCATCTCTGAGATCTGCACCCATTCGCCGCCCGAACGGCTTGTCCCGACAAGAAACTCGTCCGGAGTGGTATCGAGAGCTTTGGCGAGTTTCATAACGACCTCTACCGAAGGAATTGACGACGCGTTCTCGATGCTTGACAGATATTTGTAACCGATACCTGCCCTTTCTTCAACTTCTGCCTGTTTTAAACCAAGGTCCTTTCTCCTTCTGGCAATGCGCCTTCCTATCTCTTCATAATCAAGGTCCATCTACTCACCCCCACCTTATTAAGTATAAAAAAATGGAGGAAAAATCAAACCTGCCACAGGCGGGATTTTCCGCTTGACACACGAATTTTGCCTTTCTATAATAATTTCAGTGTTTTTCCCAGCTTAACAAAGGCCGCGAACAACGGCAGGAGGTCTAAACGCCAGGAGGTCTAAACGGCAGGAGGTCTATATGTATAAACGTTCAGGATCCAAACTCAAAACTATAGCTTCAGTATTTTTTGCGATTGGTACAATTATCTCGATTATCGGCGGAGCTCCTCTCGTAAATGCCGGAGTCCGTGCTGATTCTGTCTCAACAACAGTTACCGGCATTGCAATTATCGCTTTAGGTATATTGGTATCGTGGTTAGCGAATATTTTAATATACGCTTTTGGAGAATTGGTAGACAACAGTCAAAAGCTTGTGGAAATCAACGAACAACTGCTATATGAGCTGCGTGGAAGCACCATGGATCCAGCAGAAAATGACGGTCAGTTTGGTCTGCTTCAAAACTCACAGGACAATTATGGCGATTCAAACAGATCGGCCGTATCGCCATTATTTCAAAATGGCAATTGTATTATGTGCGGCAAAACGAATGTTCCAACCACTTATTGTACCTTAAAGGGCCAGAACGGGACCGTATCCCGTTTTCTATGTGTTGATTGTATAAAAAAATACAATGCAGTGCCCGCAGAACAATACTATAATTAATTTGGTCAGAAACTATAAGAAATGTAAAAAATAACGCCGGAATTATGCCAAAACCGCAAAACACCGGCGTTAATAATTTGGATGATAAAACTACTCGTTACCCGTTCCTAACTCCTGGTTGCTCGTTACTCGTTCCTAGTTCCCTCCAACCTTATCTCCCCCACCAGGCCGGAGCGCGAGATCGGCATAAACGCCGAAAACGGATCACTGATCATATGTGCCGGGTTATTGACCACGTTCAAAGTCAGACGGTGATTGCCCGGAGCAAAACCGGAAACATCAAACGCGCAGTCGCGCTCGAGTTTCGTGCCGAGATCGAAGCCGTCCAGCAGCGCGGTCACGATCTCCCCGACCTCGGAAATACGCAAAAGCCTGTCGCCCTCGGCGATATTGACCGTACCCTCGTAGCGGATGGTTCCGTGGAAATTCTCAAATCCGGGCTGTTCTGTGACGTCCTGCCCGGGGCGGAGATCCGCGGTCCGGAAAGTACCGTCCGGCGCAATGACCGTAACAGTTTCGCACTCGAATCCTGCCGGGCGGCTCAGTCCGTCGCGGTAGTCATAAGCGCGGGCGGGGCGGTCATCCGTAACGATCACGATCGCGCCGGCAGGAGGCAGCAGCACTTCAAGCTCACGGCCGCACTGACGCGGAGTATAAAACGCATTGTCCCACGCATCGTAAAAACGGCGAGGACGGTCATCGGAAAGAGTCATTGTCACGCGCGTTTCGCGGAAATCATCGTCTGAGCACAGGAAGATCAATTCTGCATTGCCGCCGGAAACGGCGTCGGTTTTCTTATACGCTTTGAGCAGCGGGGCGGCTTTGCTCAGTCTGATATATCCGTTTTCGCTAACATTTTTGAGCAAAAATCCGGGCAATTGCTCGTCAGAGTAGCATTTGAAATTGGTTTCGGCGCTGTTTTCGGCGTTCTTCGGTGGAGTATTGCCGTGAACGACCACTTTCAGTCCCGCTTCGCTCAATTTTTCGAGCTTTGCAAGCAGTTCCGGGGGCAGATACGGGCTCTCCGGCACGATCAGCGCCGAATATTCGCGTCCGCGTACATGTGTCCTGCCGTTTCGCACGTCAAATTCGTCCAGAATGTCTTCCCATACGATATCGTACGCCACGTGAGCGCGGTCAATAATTTTCGCCGTTCTCTGAAGCGTCTCGCACCTTCCGCCGCACCATTCGGCCTCGGCATTATAAAGAGCAGCAAAATCCGCAATATAATTGCCCCCGGACAGCACGTGGGACAATCTGCTCATATAACGCATCAGATCCCCGAACGCACCTGCCTGCGCGATATTGCCCCTGCCGTAAAAATGCGGCGGGCAATCCGGATCCGGGAATTTCGGGCTGAACGCGTGCGGGACGAAATGGTTGATCCCCCAGGCGAGCATGTGGTCAAGCATCTTTTTCATTGACGGCACGCCTTCGGCCCAGCCGAACGCACCGAATATCTCGCACATTGCGCGCCCGTCCATCGCCGGATTCAGCCTCGCGAGCGACGAGGGCAGCGCCGGGAGCAGGTAGTTGAAGAATTCCGGGTCAAGGTCGTAGCCGAATCCGCCTACCGTCGAGTGGTAAAGTTCGGTCATGCCCGGAATGTACTGGTTCAGCACGATGTCGATTCCTGCCATATCCTGCGGCCCGATGGCGCGGAAGTAATGGCCGGGGCCGTGGCCAAGGCGCTGGTGTGTGTTATTGTCCTCTATAATATGGCCGATGTATTGCACGCCGTGCTCGCGGCTCCAGTTACCGAGCAGGCTGCTGAAATTGTCCCTGTAAAGCTGCGAAACGACGTCCATGTACGCCCAGCGGAGCATGCGTTGTTCGCCGCCCGCACGCGTCTTAAACAGCTCCGGAAGCCTCACGCGAACTTCCTCCGATGTCAGACGGGCTTCAGCGCCGGATCTGTTTATTCTGTCCGCGATCAGTGCGCAGATATCGTCGCGGTACGGGATCATCATACGTATTTTGCCCAAGATCGAATAATAATCGCCGAAATCATTGGCAAAACACGGTTCGTCAGAGAAAAAGCCCGCAAAAGTATTGCCGAAATACTCCTTAAAATGGTCGTAATGCGGCTGATAGACGCCGTAGATCATCGCTTTGCACGATTCCGCGGACAACATATCGATGTATTCCGGCCGTCCCGGCGCGCGGGTCGTTCGGATGACGTAGAATATGCGCCATTCGCCTTCCGGTACGTCCCAGTAGAAAGTTTCCCTCCCCGGCGCGAGCGCTTTTACTGTTTCGGTGAGGTCGATCCATTCGCCTGTTATTTCTCCGCTGTCAACGTCCCGTTTGTATGCTGTTACCGTGACGTACGTTTCTCCTTCGGCTAAAGTGGCGCGGCGCATTCCCGTGCTCGTTCGCGGCCCGGCGAAATCGCGGTATTCCATCCGCAGCTCCACGCGCCTGAGTTCGGGGTGGTCGTTAACGTACGCGTTCGCGTAGCCGGTCGGAAAGAATTTGTCGTCAAGCAGCCATACCCGCATGCCGCGTTCTTTTGCGTACCGGAGTATGAATCCCACGTCGTCCCACCATTTGTCGCGGCAAAAGTCTTCGTGCGTGCGTGATTCGAGGCAGAATTCGCGTATGTTTGCGCGGTAGATGGCGTCAATTTCCTCTTTGATCGTTTCCTGCGGTTCGCCGTGCATCCAGAGGAACGGGAAAATGTATTCGCGCGGCTCGGAATCGGAGGCGGCGGAGTTAAGGCGGTCAATAAGTCCGAGCCGGTCGCCTGGCTGTTTTATGGTCGTGTGGCTCATGGAAGCTTCTCCTTTCGCTTTTTGGCTGTCGATCTGCCTGGCATTTTACCATATTAAGGCGCACCTGCGCAACCGCCATGCAACTGGGGACAGGCACCGTTTGGGGGCGGCCATGCAACTGGGGACAGGCACCGGTTTCGCAGGCTACATAATATGTTGATTACGCAACTGGTACCTGTCCCCAGTTGCACAGTTGCATAATTGGCGAAACCGGTACCTGTCCCCAGTTGCATGGCCGCCCCAAACGGTGCCTGTCCCCAGTTGCATGGCGGTTGCGCAGGTGCGCCTTAATATGGTAAAATGCCAGGCAGATCGACAGCCAAAAAGCGAAA